>JBASRI010000451.1:0-2870 GCA_049273755.1 Thermoanaerobaculia bacterium | reverse complement strand
GCTCTGGCCGTAGCGCCGGCCGCGATCCTGGCCGGGCCCGTTGCCCTGGCCCGCAAGACGAGCTTCGCGTGAGCTCGCCGCGCTCGATCGTCGTCCTGGATTTCGGAGGCCAGTACACGCAGCTGATCGCGCGGCGCATTCGCGAGGCCCGCGTCTTCTCGGTCGTGTTGCCGCCCAACGCCTCGGCCGAGGAGATCCGCCGCTGGAATCCGGCGGGGATCATCCTCTCGGGAGGTCCCCAGAGCGTCTACGAAAGGGGAGCTCCGCTGCCCTCCGGCGACCCGGCGGCGCTCGGGGTCCCGGTGCTCGGGCTCTGCTACGGAATGCAGTGGATGGCGCACACGATCGGAGGCCGGGTCGCCAACGAGGGCCGCGAATACGGCCGCGCGACCGCGACGGTTGCCGTCGACTCGGAGCTCTTCGCGGGCCTCGAGCCGGAGCAGACGGTGTGGATGAACCACGGCGATTCCGTGGTCGCAGCGCCTCCAGGGTTCCGGGTGGTCGCCTCGACGGCGGCTGCGCCGATTGCCGCGTTCGAGAGCCCGGAGAAGGGCCTGTACGCCCTGCAGTTCCATCCGGAAGTCAGCCACACCCTACACGGCAGCGAGGTCCTGCAGAACTTTCTCTTCCGGATCTGCAAGGTCAAACCGAATTGGACGATGGCCGGGTTCCGGCAGGAGAAGGTCGCCGCCATCCGAGCCCAGGCCCCGACCGGCGCCGTGATCTGCGCCCTGTCGGGAGGGGTGGACAGCTCCGTGACGGCGCTCCTGCTGCGCGAAGCGCTGGGCGACCGCGTCCACCCGATTCTGGTCGACCATGGCTTGATGCGCGCCCACGAGAGCCGGCAGGTCGTCGAGGCCTTCCGCCACCTCGGCATCCAGGTGCGCGCGGTGGACGCCTCCGACCTCTTCTTCGAGCGGCTCGCGGGCGTGACCGACCCCGAGGAGAAGCGCAAGATCATCGGGCGCACGTTCATCGACGTCTTCGAGAAAGAAGCCAAGCGAATTCCGGACGCCCGGTACCTCGCGCAGGGAACGCTGTATCCCGACGTCATCGAGTCCGTTTCGATCAAGGGGCCCTCGGCCGTGATCAAGACGCACCACAACGTCGGAGGGCTTCCCGAACGGCTGGGCTTCGAGCTGATCGAGCCGGTGCGCGAGCTCTTCAAGGACGAGGTGCGGCTGCTCGGCGCGGAGCTTGGGCTGCCGCGCGAATTCCTGGCCCGCCACCCGTTTCCGGGGCCCGGCCTGGCCGTGCGGATCCCGGGCGAGGTCACGCGCGAGAAGGTCGCGCTGCTCCAGAAGGCCGATGAGATCGTGCTCGACGAGATCCGCCGCGCGGGGCTCTACGACGCGATCGCGCAGGCGTTTGCCGTTCTTCTGCCGGTGCGGTCGGTGGGCGTCATGGGCGACGGGAGAACCCATGAATACGTGCTGGCCGTGCGCGCCGTGCAGACGACCGACTTCATGACCGCGGACTGGTTCCGCATGCCGCACGAGGTCCTGGATGCGATCGCGAGCCGGGTCGTGGGCTCCGTGCGGGGAATCAATCGCGTCGTTTACGACGTCACGTCGAAACCGCCGGCAACCATCGAGTGGGAATGACGTTCCGCGACGCTTCGTGCCGCGGAACGTCATCCCGGGCCGCGTCCGCGGCGAGGAATCTCGTTCCTTGCCGAGAGAGAGCTACTTTGCCGGAGCCGGCGCGCCGGCGGTTCCGAGCGCGGCGAGCGCCTCGCTCGCTTTTGCTTTCGCGGCGTTGGCCTTGGCGATGGCATCCGTCAGGTTGCCCCCAGCGGCGGTGCTCTGGGCTTCCCCCCAGGCGGCCGTGGCTGCGTCCAGGGAGTCCTTCGCCGACGCCACCGTGGCGGCCTCGAGGCCTTTGGGGAGCTTCTTCGACTTCGAGAGGGTATCCAGGCGGCCCTTGAGCTCCTCGACGGTCTTCGGAACTTCGGCGCTGGCCTCGTTCCAGGCCTTCGTCAACTCTGTCTTGCGCGCGAGCGCCTTCGCGGTCACCTCGTTGGCCTTCTGCTGGATCGACTGCGCCGCGGCGAGAGCCCCCTTGTAATCTCCCTTGTTGTAGAGATCCTTCGCGGCGGCCAGATCGTCGGTCAGCGACTTGAAGTCGTCGGGCACCAGCTTCTCGGCTTGCGCGCGGGCGCTGTTGACCGCGTCTTCGGCCGCCTTGAGGGCGGCCTCGGCGGGCGCCTTCCCCGCGTTGCAGGCCAGACTCACGGCGCAGGCCACCGCGATCAGGTGCTTCCAAAGCTGTTTTCGCATGTCTCCTCCTCTTTCTTTCGCTTTCCGTTCGCCGTCAGGGCGGTGGCTTCCGTAGTTGCGGCTCGCGGCGCCGTCGCCAGAGCCCGAAGATGGCCGTCAGGAGCGCCAACACGATCTCGTCGACGAACGGGATGGGGTCCGGGATCAGCAGGTCGGCGACCGTGACGATGAGCAAGATGACAAAGAGCGTCGGGAACCGCAGATTGAGCCGGGAGAGAATCCGCGAGATCAGGCCCGGCGTCACGAGGGGCGAAAAGTAAGCCGGGAGGCTCGGCTTGTCAAGCCGAGGACAGGCAGCGACCGATCGCCTCGAGGCCCGCGCGGACCCCGGCCGGCTCGCCCCCGAAGGCAATGCGGAAGTGCCCCGGGGCTCCGAAGAAGCGTCCGGGCGCCACGGCCGTGCCCGTTTCCGCGAAGAGACGCTCGACGAAGGGACCCGCGTCGGCGCCGCCTGCCAGACGCGGGAACGCGATCGTGGCGCTGGTCGAAGCGCACTCCAGATCGCGGCGACCCGACAGGAAGTCCGTGACGGAGCGGGAGTTCGCCTCCACGATCCGCCGCGCGCGCGCCGCCAGGGCCGAGAGGTTGCGG
>JBASRI010000448.1:0-4462 GCA_049273755.1 Thermoanaerobaculia bacterium | reverse complement strand
CCACGATCCCGGTCTTCACGCTCGCGGCCGCCGTCCTGCTGCGCCGCGAGCGCATGACCGCCCGCTCCGGGGCGGGCATCGCCCTGGCGGGCGCCGGGGCGTTGGCGCTGTTGGACGCGCAGCGCTTCGACTGGAGCAGCGCGGCTTTCCGCGGCGACATCCTGCTCCTCGCCAATAGCCTCTCCTACTCGCTCTATCTCGTGCTCTCGCGACCTATCCTGGCGCACTATCGCGTGGCCACCTTCACGGCCGCGGTCTTCCGCTACGGCGCCTTCCCCATCGTCCTGATGGCGTGGCCGTCGCTCCGGCGCTTCGAGCCCTCCCGCGTGACGCCGCTGGCCTGGACCTGTCTGGCCGCGGTGATCCTGTTCTGCACCGTGATCCCCTACCTCCTGAACTCCTGGGCCCTCGCCCGCACGCACGCGTCCCATGTCGCTTTTTACGTGTTCCTGCAGCCGGTGATCGCCACGGCGCTGGCGATCGCGATCCTCGGCGAGGCGCTGACCTGGACGACGGTGCTCGCGGCAGCCCTGATCTTCGCCGGGCTGGCGATCAGCGTGATCCGCGGGCGGCTTCCTGCACGGCCCATTCCGTGACGAGCCCTCCGCGGCGCCCCCGGGTCGCCGTCGTGATCCCAGTCCTCAACGAGCGCGAATCCCTTCCTCTGGTCGTCGGTGCGATCCCGGCCGGCCTCGCCGACGAGATCATGGTCGTGGACAACGGGTCGACCGACGGAACCGGCGCCGTCGCTCGGGAGCTGCCTGTTCGCGTCGTGCGCGAGGATCGCCGCGGCTACGGCAGCGCGTGCCTCGCAGGGGTCCGGGCGCTCGAGGAGACACCCCCGGAGATCCTCGTGTTTCTGGACGGCGACTTTTCGGATCGTCCCGAGGAAATGCCACGGCTGCTCGAGTCGATCGTCAACGGCGCAGACCTCGTCATCGGGTCGCGCGCTCTCGGCGATTGCGAACCCGGAGCGCTGCTGCCCCAGGCGCGGTTCGGGAATGCGCTGGCGTGCTTCCTGATCTGGGTCCTCTCCGGCCACCGCTACACCGACCTGGGCCCCTTCCGCGCGATCCGATGGGAGGCCTACCGGAGGATCGGAATGCGGGACACCGGCTTCGGCTGGACCTGCGAGATGCAGGTCAAGGCCCTTCGCCGCGGGCTGCGCGTCGCGGAGGTCCCGGTCTCCTACCGCCGGCGCGTCGGAGTCTCGAAGATCACCGGCACGCTCTCGGGCACGCTGCGCGCGGGCGCGAAGATCCTCTGGACGATCGCCCGCTACGGCGTGCGTTCATGAGGCGCGGGCGGCTTTCCACGACTGGTAATAGATCTCCGCGGCCGGGATGAAGCCGGAGTGCCGCGGCTTCCAGCCCAGGATCCGCTCGGCCTTGCCGGCGTCGAGGCGCTGGTCGTAGGAGAGGCACTCGGCCCACGCACCGAGCCGCCGAACCGCGTCGGGCACCGGAACCCGGCGGATCTCTCGCGAGTATCCGGCGGCCCGCCCCGCGGCACGAGCCATGTCCGCCTGGCTTTCTGCCGAGCCGTCCGCGAGATTGAAGATCTCGCCGGCCGCACCGCTTTCCGCCGCCCGCACGTAGGCGTCGGCGAGGTCGTCCTGGTGGACCATCGCCCAGCGCGCCTTGCCGTCCCCGACGACCTCGATGGCGCCTCGCCCCACGCCGTCGAACCACATCGACGTCAGGCTGCCCTGCCGACCGTACACGCAACCCGGCCGCATCACGATCCCCCGCACGTTTCCGGCCTCGAGCACCAGCCGTTCGGTGCGTGGGCGGAGCGCCGCGTAGCCGGGCGGGTTGACGGGAGCCGTCTCGTCGACCGCCCGGCCTCCTGTGTCGCCGTAGACCCAGGTGCCGCTCGTGTAGAGAAGGACCCGGCCCTTCCCTTCGCGCCGCGCCGCCGAGAGGAGAGTCTCGACCGTCCGCCGGTCGAGCTCGAAGGCCGACGGTCCCGGATCCGCCGCGGCGTGCACGAGGATCTCGCAGGTCGCAGCGGCCTGGGCGAAGCGGCCTGGATCCTCGAGGTTTCCGACGACCGGTCGAATCTCTTCCGCGGCAAGCGAACGAGCCTTCGCCGGGTCGCGGGCGAGCCCCAAGACCTCATGCCCCGCCCGCCGGAAGGCCGCGGCGATCGGGCGGCCGACGTACCCGGTCGCGCCCGTCACGAAAACCTTCACGGCGCTGCGCGCGCGGGGCGGGCGACCAGCGGGATCTCGGCTTGCGAAATGCTGCCCGGCATCCTCAAGGTTTTGGCGTGGAGGGCGTCGGCGCCGGCTGCGGCTCCTGCGCGAGGAGGGCATCGGCAGCATGGACTTCCAGAATTCCGATCGACAACCGCTTCATACGCGTCTCCCCCTCCGATGCTTCACCCTCGAGATGGAGGCTGCCGGGGTTCTATCGCGATTCGGGCGCCGCGGCAACCTCGTAGTGGGTGACTGTCGGCTCGAGCTCGAGGAGGTAGTCGCGGTCTTCCGGGTAGTAGCGCGCCTTCTCGACGTCCTCACCCGCGAAGGCGCGGATCGCGTCGAGCGATTCCCACAGGGAGACGAAGACGAAGTGAGCGAGGTCCCCCTCCGTGCGGCGGAGAACGTACACCCCGCGGTTTCCCGGCGTCTTCCGCAGGTCGGAGATCCCGGTTTTCTCGAGATAGCGCAGGTAAGCGTCCGAACGGGGGGCGGGGACGGCGCCGTGCCAGTAGCGAGCGATCATCGAAACCTCCTTCCCCTCTCCAACACGCGCCGGGGGCGAAGGGATGCGCGCCGGGCTACCCGCCGTCCGCCGCGCCCCGGAAGCGCTGGAGCTCCGCAACCAGACCCCCGTCGGCACGGCGGGGCCTTCCCGCGTGATCCGTGAAGACGTGGTGGGTCGACCCGTCGGCGAGAAGGAGGCCTCCGGGATTGCGGACCTCGTACGCGAAGACGCAGCCGCGGCCCGAGAGCTCGGTCATCCGGGTGACCACCCGGATCGGGTCGTCGTAGCTCGAGCGGCGCCGGAAGGCCGCCTCGACGCGCGTGACCGGGATGAACAGTCCCGCTTTCTCCATCTCCGCGTACGGGACCCCAGCACAGCGGCACCAGTCCGTGCGCCCGATCTCGAACCAGACCAGGTAGTGCGCGTGGTACACGATGCCCATCTGGTCGGTCTCGGAGTAGCGGACCCGGAGCTCGGTCTCGACCGCGCGCAACGTCAGAACCGGTCGGCGAGGCGCTGGCGCACCGGGTTGGGGACGAGGCCCGTGACGTCGCCGCCAAGGCGCGCGAGCTCCTTGACGAGTCGGCTGGAGACGTACGAGTACTCCTCCTTGGCCATGAGGAACACGGTCTCGATTGCGGGCGCCAGGCGCCGATTCATCAGGGCCATCTGGAGCTCGTACTCGTAGTCCGACACGGCGCGCAGGCCGCGGACGATGATCGTCGCCCCGGAGCGGTTTGCAAAGTCCACGAGCAGCCCCGTGAATGACGCCACGGAAATGGACGGATCGCCTCCGACGATGTCACGGATCATCACGATGCGCTCCTCGACCGAGAAGAGCGGCGTCTTCTGGTCCTGCTCGAGGATCGCGACGAGGACGCGGTCGGCCAGCCGGCGCGCCCGTGCCAGGATATCGAGGTGTCCGTTGGTCAGCGGATCGAAGGAGCCGGGGTAGACGGCGATGCGCTCCGTCATGCTTTCTTCCCCCCCTCGGTTGTCGCGGCGCGGAGGCCTTCGGCCAGCAGATTATAGGCGGCAACCGTCAGGAACAGCGCCAGGCCCGGGAAAAGCGCGAGCCACCAGGCCTCCTCGATGTAGGTCGGCGCCGCCGAGAGGATGCCGCCCCAGGAGACGGCCGGCGCCGGGAGGCCGACGCCGAGGAAGGAGAGCGAGGCCTCGGCCAGGATCGCCCAGCCCACTCCGAAAGCCGCCGAGACGATCAAGGGCGGCAGGGCGTTGGGAAGCAGGTGTCGGACCAGAATGCGCGGAGTGGAAGCGCCCGCGGCGCGCGCCGCCCGCGCATAGTCGAGCTCCTTGATCTTGAGCACCTCCGCCCGCGCGTACCGTGCGTCCCCCGCCCACGTCGTCAGGCCGATCGCGAGGATCACCGTCAGCGGCGAGGGAGGCAGGAGCGCCGCGAGCGCCAGCAGCAAGAACAGAAGCGGGAAGCACAGCATCACCTCGATCACGCGCGACAGCGCCAGGTCGGTGACGCCCCCGGCGTAGCCGGCCGTCGCCCCCACGGCGAACCCCACGACGAGCGACACCGCCGCCGCCGTCAGCCCGATCGCCAGCGAGATCGGCGTCGCGGCCACGACCCGGGCCAGGAGGTCACGGCCCAGATCGTCGGTTCCGAACGGGTGCGCGGCCGACGGGGGCGCGAGGCGTTGCTCGAGCCGGATCTCCCTCGCTCGCTCGAGGAAGAAGGGCGAGAAGGCGGCCACGACCCAAAGGCCGATCACGACGGCCAGAGC
>JBASRI010000438.1:0-5689 GCA_049273755.1 Thermoanaerobaculia bacterium | reverse complement strand
TGTGTATAAGAGACAGGGTGGAGGCGGTCACTGCGGAGCTCCGCAGGCGAGTCGGGGGGACCTTCACGCTTCGCGAGCTTGCGGAGGCATACGTCGATTCGGATCGCTGGGCCCGCGAGGCGGTTTTCGAGCATGCGTCGGCACCGGGATGGCCCCGCACGCCGAGCCCGGTTCCCAGGAGCTGGTCCTGGATGTCGCGCAGGCGCACCTGCTTGTCGTTCAGGAAGTACTCGCCCTCGCCGTCGCGGTAGACGCGGCGCCCTACGCGCAACGTCCCGTCTTCGTCGGCTCTCTCGCTGTCGCCGTTGGAGGCGGAGAGAGTCAGGATGACCTCGGCCATCCCCAGCGGCCGGCGTTTGGCCGACCCGTTAAAGATCACGTCGTCCATCTTTTCCCCGCGCAGGGCCCGGGCGCTCTGCTCGCCCAGCGCCCAGGCCACGGCGTCGCTGATGTTGGACTTGCCGCAACCGTTGGGCCCGACGACCGCCGTCACCGACCCCGGAAAGGACAGATCGACCTTCTCGTAGAAGGACTTGAAGCCAGAGATCTCCACCCGTTTCAATCGAAGCATCGCAGCCAATTTAGCAAAGGCGCCTGCTTGCCGCCACAACTTGTTGGGCTTGGAGCGATGTCGACCCCAATAACCTGTAGACACCAGACCGCAGATGGCAGACGGCAGAGCCGCTGGCCGCCTCTCCTCGTCCGCCGTCTGCGTGCTGCTACCATTCGCCGGCCCATGAAGTCCGACATCGAGATCGCGCAGGAAGCGAGGTTGCGCCCGATCGAGGAGGTGGCCCGCGACGCGGGGATCCACCCCGAGGATTTCATCCCGTACGGCCGCGACAAGGCGAAGATCCGGCTCTCGGCGATTGCCCGCGCGGAAGGCCGTCCCGAAGCGCCGCTGATCCTCGTCTCGGCGATCACGCCGACGCCGGCCGGGGAGGGCAAGTCCACCACGACCGTCGGCCTGGGCCAGGCGCTCAACCGGCTGGGCAAGCGAGCGATCATCGCTCTGCGCGAGCCCTCGCTCGGGCCCTGCTTCGGCGTCAAGGGCGGCGCCGCCGGCGGCGGCTACTCCCAGGTCGTCCCGATGGAGGACATCAACCTCCACTTCACCGGCGACTTTCCGGCGATCACGGCGGCGCACAACCTGCTCGCCGCGATGATCGACAACCACCTCCACCACGGAAACGCTCTCGGCATCGATCAGCGGGACATCCCCTTCCGGCGCGTGCTGGACATGAACGACCGGGCGCTGCGCGACATCGTCATCGGCCTGGGGGGCAAGGTCAACGGCGTGCCGCGCGAGACCGGCTTCGACATCACGGTGGCTTCGGAGGTCATGGCGATCCTGTGTCTGGCGCGCGACCTCGGGGACCTGAAGGAGCGCTGCGGCGCGATCGTGGCCGGGTACCGTCGCGACGCCGAGGCGATTCGGGCCCGGGATCTCAAGGCCAACGGAGCGATGGCGGCGCTCCTGAGGGACGCCATCCATCCCAACCTCGTGCAGACGCTGGAGGGCACGCCCGCCCTGGTTCACGGCGGCCCCTTCGCCAACATCGCTCACGGCTGCAACTCCATCCTCGCGACGCGGATCGCCATGCGCTACGGCGACATCGCCGTGACGGAGGCGGGTTTTGGGTTCGACCTGGGAGGGGAGAAGTTCCTCGATATCAAGTGCGCGTACGGCGACATGTGGCCCGCGGTCGTCGTGCTCGTCGCGACGGTGCGCGCGTTGAAGATGCACGGCGGAGCGCCCAAGGAAACCCTGGGTGTGGAGGACCTCGCCGCCCTCTCGCGCGGTGTCGTCAACCTCGAGCGCCATCTCGACAACGTCCGGATCTTCGGCCTGCCGGCGGTCGTCGCGATCAACCGATTTCCCACCGACTCGCCGGCGGAGATCGCCTTCCTGGAGAAGCGGTGCGCGGAGCTCGGCGTCAAGGCGGCTCTCTCGGAAGTGTTCACGCGGGGCGGAGCCGGCGGGGAGGACCTGGCCCGCGCGGTGCTGGCCGAGATCGGCGCGGGAACGGCGCGCTACCGGCCGCTCTATCCCTGGGATCGGCCGCTGGCCGAGAAGATCGAGATCATCGCGCGGCGGTTGTACGGGGCCGGCGGCGTCTCGTTCTCCAAGGAGGCCGAGCAGCGGCTCCAACGCTACGAGCGCAAGGGGTTTGGCAATCTGCCGATCAACATCGCCAAGACTCCGTACTCTTTTTCGGACGATCCGAAGAAGGGGGGCCGGCCGGCCGGCTTCACTCTCCACGTCGACAGGACGCGCCTGTTCGCCGGAGCCGGATTTGTCGTCGCCGTGTGCGGTGACATCATGACGATGCCCGGGCTCCCGAAGCAGCCGGCGGCGGAGACCATCGACGTGGACGCCTCGGGTCGGGTTTCCGGCCTGTTTTAGACACTCCGGTCTTCTCCTGAGATAGTATGACCCGCGGTCGCGCACCTGACGTCTCGACAGTGTTGCGCCCTGGTTCAGAACCTGTGTAATGTCGACAACCTTACGGGAGTCCCAGTCATGCTGACCCTCGAAGTCCGCAGGCGCCCGGGCACGGGCGCGGAGATGCACCGCATCGCCAGCGGGAGCGCAACCGTCGGCGCTTCCTCTGGCAACGAGGTCGTCGTGCGGGCTCGCGGGGTCTACGGGCGCCACGTCCGGTTGTTCGAGCGCGACGGCTCCTACCACCTCGACCTGTTCAAGGGCATCGAGACCGTCCACGTCAACGGCCGCGAGTTCTTCGGAGGCGCGATCTCGGTGGGGGACCGCATCACGATCGGCGAGGCAACGATCACGGTCGTGGAAGCCGGGCCCGCGGTGCGATCGACGCCGGTGGGCGAGCTTCCGCAGGGGGATTCGGCCACGCCTCCACCCTCAGCGGCGCCGTCGCCTGCATCGTCGGCTCAAGGCTCCTCCAGTCCCACGCTTCCCGTCACGGAGGTCGAGTATCGGGGCATGCGGCTGGCCGCGTACCGTCTCTGCCGCGACGCGCGCTCGACCGAGGACCTCGCCACCGAGCTGACCGATTTCCTCGACCGCGAGCTGCCGCCGAGCGAATGGGCGGTCGGCGAGTTTTCCCCGGTCGCGGGCTTTCGGCCGCTGGCCTCGACGTTCCGCGAGAACCCGATGCTGCCGCCCCGGATGATCCAGGACCTGCGGTCCGGGGAGCGGCTGGCGCGCGCAGAGACCGTCACGGGCGTGCTGACGCTGATCGTCGAGCCCTCGACGGAGGCGGGATGCGTCGGAATCCTGGTGCGCGAGACGCCGCGGCTGGCCGCGCGCGCCGTGTTGTTTCTGGAAGAGCTCGCGCAGGTGGCCGGAATCGCGTTCTCGGGGATGGGAGTCGAGCCCTCCGGCGAGCAGCCCGCGCGGCAGATGATGGAGGCGCCGGTTCCCGCCGCCCCCGTCCCCGAGCCCACGCTCGCCGAGCAGGTCCTGCGCCAGACCGACGACCTGAAGAAGATCGTCGAGACCGTGGAGCGCGAGGTCATCGATCGGGCCATGCGCCGCGTCGAAGGCAACCAGAGTCGCGGCGCGCAGGTGCTCAACATCTCGCGCGGGTCGCTGATCGCGAAGCTCAAGGAATTCTCGATTCCGGACTACCGGTATCTGAGACGCGAGCGGGGCAGGAGAGGGTAGTCTTCTGTCATCCCGAGGGCGCAGCCCGAGGGATCCCTTTTCAAGCCGTACCACAGCTCCAAAGGGATCCCTCGCTTCGCTCGGGATGACATCACTTCGGTCTCCCCAAGCCCCACCACAATACAAACGGCGCCGCGAAGCGGCCGGCGATCTGGTAGAAGTGGAAGCCGCCCGCCCACAAGTTTCTCGCCACGGGTCCGTAGTGCGCCTGGCTCCACGGGCCCAGGCGCGTCGCGTAGAGGGACTCGACCTGGAGCACGAGCGCGAGCACGTGGATCGCCCACAGTGCGGCTGCGGCCGCCCAGAAGCGGCCGAAGTTCCCGGGCGAGAGCGGCCGCGGCGATAGGGCGAAGAGCGCGCACAAGAGGACGAAGTTGAAGTGCAAGTCGGCCGCCGGCAGGCCTGGCCGGGGCGAGGAGGGCGGGAAGTCCGCCCGATCCACGCGGAACTCGCCGGCGGACACGGACAGGCGCGTGACCGCCGGATGCTCGAACGTGCGCAGCAGGAATTCCGCCGCGGCGGCTACGGTGCGCTCGTAGGGAGCCGGGAAGGCGACCCAGAAGGCGAGACCCGCCGCAAACCCGAGGGCCAGCCGCACGAGGGCCCGCCGGTCGATTCGGACCCGGATCCGATCCGCGGTCTCAGCGCTCTCTTCGCGCGCCATGCCTCTCCGCGGCCGCCGCGCGTTTGCCCGTCCCCCACGAGGCCCAGAGCAGGAAGAGAAGCACGCCGCAGAGAACGACGACGGACTGCCAGAGGACGGTGTGGGACGAGGAGAAGAACGCGGGCCGGTGCACCCCGATCCAGAAGAGCGAGACGACGCGGACGAGGTTGACGACCTGGATCGCCGCCAGGCCGAGAGCCAACCCGATCAGCCGCCGCTTCCAGCCCACCGGAAACGCCAGCACGGCCGAGCCGAAGAGCAGGGCGGTCTCGACGCCGTTGCAGCCGTTCTCGATGTTGACCGCGAAGCGGGCCGAGCGGATCTCGGTCCCCTGGACGGTCACCCCCTCGCCCATGGCATTCAGGATCGCGGCCGAGACCCGGGCGATCGAGGCCGTGAACGGAACGATGACCGCGTCGTTGACGGGGCGCCACGCCACGAGGAAGTAGAAAACGACGAGAAGCGCCAGAAACCGCGCGAGGAATGCGAAGGAGCGCCGGCGGCCCTCCGCTTTGGCGTCCCGCGTCATTCCGCCGGGCGTTCGAGCCCGTCCTGGAACTCCAGGATCGACGTGCAGAGAGCCCGCAGTCCCGCCGGCAGCGTCAGGAGCAGCTCACCCTCGGCGTTGACCACGACCTGCTCGGTTTCGGCGGAGCACAGCAGATCTCCGGCCTCGCTGCGGATCTCGTAGTCCATGACGAAACGGGCCACCGCGGGCGGACGCAGCCGCGCCGTGATCCGGATGATCTGGTCGGGCCGTGCCGGCGCCCGGTACGTCAGCTCCAGGCGCGTCAGCGGGACGCGGTAGCCCATCTCCAGAGCGCGGGCCGCCGTGAACCCGAACTTGCCCGTCAGCGCCTCGCGCGCGTGCTCGAGATACAAGACGTAGTGGCCGTGCCAGACGACCCCGTACGGGTCGCACTCGGCGAAGCGCACGGGAACGTCGAGGGTGAGGCCGGACAGCGGTGCCGCGCTGCGCGCGGAGGCGGTCATGCGGCCGATTCCATCACGACGGCGAGAAAGTTGCCTCCCGCCCCGAAGGAGTTGACGAGGGCGCCCGTCGCGGCGCCGTCCGCAAGCGCGCGGCAGGCCGCCACGAGCTGGGCGCCGCCTGAGGCCGCCATCTCGCCGATCGCGTCCTTGACGGCGACCGCGCGAGGGAGCTGCCGCCCGAAGACGCGTTCCATGGCCTCCGCCTCCGCCCGGTCCATCTCGACGACGCCGTCGCGGGAGGGAAGCCAGAGGTCCACGTCCGCCGGGCGCGAGCCGGCGTCCTCCAGCGCTCCCCGGATCGCGCGCTCCATCGCGGCCGGATCGGGGGCGAAGCGGTAAGGCTCGGAGGCCACGCCTGCCGTGGCGATGCCGGCGACACGCGCCAGAGG
>JBASRI010000424.1:0-5876 GCA_049273755.1 Thermoanaerobaculia bacterium | reverse complement strand
GTCGAAGAACTTGCGTATCTCCGGATGCTTCATTTGCGACAGCTCGGACATCGTGCCGATTCCCTGCACCTTGTCCTCGGCCAGGACCGCGACCCGGTCGGCAACCTGCCACAACAGGTCGAGGTCGTGGGTGATCATGACGATGGTCAGGCCGAACAGGTCGCGCAGCTTGCGCACGAGCTCGTCGACGCCGCCGGCGCTGTCCGGGTCGAGGCCGGCGGTCGGCTCGTCGAGAAACAGCAGTTCCGGGTCGAGCGCCAGCGCGCGCGCGATGGCGGCCCGCTTCTGCATGCCGCCGGAGAGCTCCGAGGGCATCAGGACCGCGGCCGCAAGGAGGCTCACCTGGTTGAGCTTCGCCATGGCGATGAGATCTCTCTCCTCGCGCCGGAGGTCCGTGAACTCGTCGAGCGGCAGGCGAACGTTTTCGAGCACCGTCATCGACCCGAAGAGCGCACCGCTTTGATACATGACCCCGAACTTGCGCAGGAGCCGGAGGCGGTCCTCGCCCTCGGCAGCCACGAGGCTCTCCCCGTCGAACAGGATCTGTCCGGCGAGCGGCTCGTTGAGCCCGATCATGGCCTTGAGCACAGAGCTCTTGCCGGACCCCGAGCCCCCGAGAATGACGAAGACCTCGCCCCTGCGGACCTGGAAGTCGAGGCTCTGCTGGATCACCCTCTCGCCATAGCCGACGGTGACTCCCCGGACCTCGATGGCGACGGGCGCTGCGCTCATACGTTCAGCACGCTCGTCAGGACGGCGAATACGGCGTCGACCACGATGATCATGAGGATTCCCGCCACGACCGCGCGGGTTGCCGAGTCGCCCACGGCGCTCGGCCCCTCCTTCGTCTGCATGCCTCGCAGGCAACCGAGGCCCGAGACGATCGCTCCAAACACGAACGCCTTCAAGATGCCCACGAGGACGTCGGGAACGCGGACGGAATTCGCGAGGTGGCTCCAGACCTGGGCGAACGGGAAGCCCTTCGAGAGCATCACGACCACCCCGCCGAAGACGCCGGTCAGCATTGAGAACGCCGTCAGCACCGGCATCAGCAGGGTCCCGGCCAGGATCCGCTGCATCACCAGGAACCGCATGGGCTCGAGCCCCATCGTCGTCAGCGCATTGAGCTCCTCGTTGACCTTCATGGTCCCAATCTCTGCTGCGAAGGCGGAGCCGGACCGCCCGGCCAGAATGATCGCCGTGAAGATGGGACTGAATTCGCGGATCATCACGATCCCGATGATGTCTGCGGTGAAGGCCTGGGCTCCGAACATCGCCAGCGGCTGCGCCACTTCGAACGCGATGATCACGCCCGTCAGGAGCGAGATGAGCGACACGATCGGCACGGCGTTGACGCCCGCCTTCTCGAAGACCACTGCGACTTCCTGCCAGCGCATCGTCCGGGGGTTTCGCAGGGCCGCGGCGAAGCCCTGCACGGTGGCACCCAGGAAGGTCAGCTGCTCCCGAAGGTCCCGGAACACCGACACCGTCTCTGCGCCGATTTCCTCCGTCACCGACTTCCGGGGTGCGGGTGTCTCCAGCTTCTCGATCGCCTCCTGTGAGGGGAAAGCGGCCAAGAGCGTTCGAAACTCAGGCTTGAGTCCAGTCACTTCGGCGCGCACACCGGAGGTGAGCCGACCCTCGGCCAGCTCGTAGAGCAAGGACATCCCCGACATGTCGCCACGATCAACACCGCTCGCGTCGACCTCGAGCGCCGTCACCGGCGCGGCCGTCAGTTGCGTCTGGATCTGTCGCCGCGCCGCCGCGGCCGTCTCGACGTTGAGTGGGCCGGAGATCGCCAGGACCGCGCCCTCGGGGCCGCGACGAAGCTCGGCGCGGGCCGGCGTCACGGGGTCATCCCGAGGGAGGTCGAATCTTGCGCCTCGGGCGTCATCAGATGATCCCGTAGGCCTTGAGTTGACGGGAGGCGCTCGAGACGAGCGCCTTGAAGATCGTGATGGTCGGCAGCGCGAGCAGCAGTCCGACGAGACCGAACATCAGGCCGCCCCCGAGGACTCCGAGCAGCACCACCAGCGGGTGAACCTCGACCGACTCGCCCAGGACGAGCGGTTCGAAGACGACGTTCTTGAGCACTTCGATGAGGACGATACCGACGACCATCCAGATCGCGGCACTCTCCGCGCGGATCACTGGAAGGAGCGGGCGAACGTCGTCTGCCAGGATGAGATAGGACAGCCCGCCGAAGAGGGCGACGGCCGAGCCGATGTACGGCACGGGGTTGGTCGCGCCCGCGACGAGCCCGATGAGGACCGCCCAACTGAGAGGAACGCCGAGGACGGCGAGAAGGAACGCCACCGCAACCGCCAGGAAAGCACTCTCCAGGAAGACGCCGCGCACATAGCCGCCGAGGGCGCGATCGAGATCCGCCAGCACGGCGAGCGCCGGCTCGAAGAGCCGATTGGGAACGGCTCTCAGAAAGCCGCGCTTGATCTCGCCCGTGTCGCGCAAGAGGAACAGGAAGACGGCGGGAGCCACGACCCAGGTAGAGAGAACGTCGGCCAACGCCGCCAAGGGCGTCTTCGGGACGTCCTTCGGGGCGCGGGTGAGCTCGGAGAGAGACATGCCCGGCTGTGCGAGAGCCGTCCGCCCGCGCGCTCGAAGCGTCTCCTCGTTTTCTCGATGGTAGTCGAGAAGTGGGTCAGAATCCGTCGACGGTTTCGGGCGATCGGAGTGCGCCGCGAGAAACTTGGCTTGCTCTTCCGTCGTCAGAGCGAGCAGCCGGTTGAGACGGCCCACCACGGGATCGAGGTCATCGTGCGCCAGTCGATAGATCCGATTGCCTTTCGTCAACGACGGATCGAGCCCCATCAGAGCCTTGTAGCGCCGGTTGACGTTGCGAAGCGCTCGGACCCGGAGCTCGAGGGCTCCGACTTCCGTGGGCAAGCTCGCGCGTACCCGCTTGATGAGAAAGAGACCGGCGACCGCGAAGGCGAGCAGCAGCAGGCCGATCGCGAGGCCTCGCGTCAGACGCAAACGCTCCAGACCGGCCACGAGCGGGTAACAGACGTAGGCCAGGAGGCTGCCGACCGCGACTGGCACGATGAGGCTCCGCATTCCCCAGAGCAAGGCCGCGGCCAGGAGAACTCCGGCGACAGCCGCCAGAGACTTGACCAGCGTTCCGGCCGAGCTACTCGTGGAGGGCACCGTTTGCGACCGGCCCTTCTTCCGTGAAGAACTGAGCGTCCACGAGCATCTGGAGCCTCAGGGCTGTGATCTGCGCCAGCTTTCGGAGGACCTTGTTGGCCAGGTGCGGAAATCGGCGGCCAAGAGCATCCAGGTCGGAGTTGCCGAGCGCCACAAGGGAGACCGGGCCGCGAGCCAACGCCGACGTCCAGCGGACGACATCGGCTCCCATCGCCGCCTGCTCCGAGAAGGAGGCGGGTGGTTCGAGCGTGAGGACGAGCACTTGCCCGCCATCCCGTCTCCGCCGCGAGATCTCGACCACGCCGCTTCGCACGAGAAAAAGCGCCGCCCCGGGCTTGCCCTGTTCGTAGATGCACTCGCCATCCCCGTAGTGCCGTTCGTGCGCGTTGCGCGCGAGCCGCACCAGATCCCCGTGGCTGAACTGCTCGAAAAGCGCGACCTGCCCCAGAAAGTCGACGAGATTCCGGTTTTTGTTGCCCGCCGCTACCGGTAACGGCCCGAATGCGGCCAGCGCCGGAGCTCCGGAGGCATCCAGAGACTTCGCGCCCTTGGACAGCGGCAGGAGGACTTTCTTGAGGCCGCGCAGGGACAACGGATTCATTCCCCGAGCCTCATCGGAAGCTCTCGCATCACATCAGCGGGTTCTTGACCAACCCGGCCTTCGGTTTGGGACAATCCTTGACCCCCCGATCGACACACAGGAGGTAAACGGCTTCATCCGACCAGTATAT
Organism: Thermoanaerobaculia bacterium; assembly: GCA_049273755.1. Lineage (GTDB taxonomy): Bacteria > Acidobacteriota > Thermoanaerobaculia > UBA5066 > Gp7-AA6 > DAHUXD01. Next base: position 1,980 of record JBASRI010000424.1, on the reverse strand, counting down.
AAAGATGTTCTGCACATCCCCCCAGCTGCTCAGCGTCGCCTTGCCCAGCTGGTTCCCCCCCCACGCGCCGATCGGCTCCGGCGGCAAGAAGCTCCGCGGACTCCGAGTCCCGGACCATGTACTCGATCGAGACTTCTCCCGAGAACGCCGGTTTGCCCGTGGCGAAGGTCCAGAGCGTGTCCGCGGATCCCGCTTAGGGAGCGACGGTTTTCGCGATCTTCAACGTCGCGTTCGCCTGCTTTCCGTTGATGATCGCGATCTGAATTCGCATCGCGCCGGCGGCCGGGGTATCGGTCATCCCATAGTCCTTCGAGAGTTTGTCTTTCAGCGTCCGGTAGAAATCGTCCACCAGCTTCTGGCAATCGGCGAGTTGGTCCGGAGGAAGGGTGGAGTTCTCGACGCCCCAGATCGTGACGGGGTCGAGAATGATCTTGTCGTACGAGGCCCATTTGGCGTTCTTGTTCCGGTAGACCAGCAAGGCGTCGTTCTTGCCGCCCTTCTTGAGGAGGGATGCCGACTCGCCGAGGAAACCACTCGGCTTGACGCTCCTCGCCTGATTGGACGACACGCAACCCGTGAGCACGACAAAGGCCGCGGCAACGGCGATGATCTCAAACTTTTTCACGCTGGCCTTCCTCGCTGGGGAGCCTGATCTTGATTCTGCAGGTCGACATCGGAACAAACAACCCTCGATGGGGTTCTCGCGAGTACACGAAATCGTGATACCGGCAAGTCCCTCTTTTGGGGGATGGCTGACTGGAGTGGCCTGCCGGTCCGGAATCTCGACCGGCTTTCTTTGGAGGCTCCATTCCGCTCCGGAAACAAGCCCTGTGGCAGAACCTCCGTGTCTCCGGGGCGCGTATCAACAACCGAGGGACGCCCATGAGCTCCAACCCGTTCCGGATTCTTCTTCAAACGACCACTCCGGCGAATCCCGACGACTGGTCGGTCGAAAACCTATCCCTTCTGCGTCAGCAATTGGAGAGACTCCACCTCCGGGACAGGCCGGTGATCGTCACCGCAAGAAACCGAGAGGCGCCGCCGGCGGGGCGCGATTCCGTCCTGGCGGAGATCGACCGGTCCGACTTCGATGAGCTGTGGCTCTTCGGCCTCGATTCGGGCCCGGGTCTGAGCCCCGACGAGTGCGCCGCCATCGGTCGGTTTCGGGGTCGCGGCGGGGGGCTCGTCACGGCCCGGGACCATCAGGACATGGGCGCCTCTCTCTGCTCCCTGGGCGGTGTTGGCGCAGCCAACCACTTCCATAGCAAGAACCCCGAGCCCGACCCCTCCCGCCGTCAAGTCGACGATAAGGAGACCGCGACAATCTCCTGGCCCAACTACCACTCAGGTCGCAACGGCGACTTTCAGAGAATCACCGCGGTCGAGCCGCTCCACCCGCTGTTTCGTGACCCCGAGAATCCAACGCGCACCCTCGAGTTCTTTCCATCGCACCCTCATGAAGGCGCCGTGAGCGCCCCTCCGGGCGACGACTCCGCTCGTGTCATCGCCGTGGGACGCAGCACGGTCAGCAGGCGGCCCTTCAATCTCGTTGTCGCCTTCGAGAGTTCCCTGGACCGAAACGGAAACGAGCTCGGACGCGCGGTGGCGCATTCGAGCTTCCACCACTTCGCCGACTACAACTGGGACACGCGAAGAGGCGCTCCCTCCTTCGTCACGGAACCGGAAGGAACGGGCATGCTCTCGAACCCCCGAGCTGTCGCGGACATTCAGGCGTACGTCGCAAACCTCGCGGGCTGGCTCGCGCCGGATCAGAACGCCGGGTTGTGAAACAGACGCGGCTGCAGCGACTGACCGCCGGCGCGGTGTCGCCGAGAGCAAGCGCGCCCGTCGGTTGGCGTGCCGTTTGCTGGCAAGGATCCGCATGACGACAGTCGAGCCCCCGCGTCCTCCGGTGCCGCCGTTCGATCGCGAGGCAGCCATCAAGAAGGTCCGGCTAGCGGAAGACGCCTGGAACAGCCG
>JBASRI010000364.1:0-10727 GCA_049273755.1 Thermoanaerobaculia bacterium | reverse complement strand
ACGAACGCCCGGGCGCGGCGCGCCGCGGCGAGCCGTCGCGCCCGCCGGCGGCGGCGTTGCTTCCGCTCCTCCTCCCCAGCGTCGTCACCCTCGCGGCCGCCCTCGTCCGGCTTCTCGAGCTCGGCGACGAGACGCTCGAGGCACGTGCGGTGGCGGCCGGCGCCCCAACCGATCCGCGCTTCCCGAAGCGCCCGTCCCGCCGCGCGGGCACCCGGAGCATCCTCGCCGGCTCCAGGGAGCCGCGAAAGCGTCAGCGTCCCGGAGGACAGCGCCCGGCGCAGCCCGTCGGCCGCGAACCCCTGGCCGATCCAGTCGAGGAAAGCGAGCGCCGCCTGGCCCGGCCTCGTAAACGTGACGGCGACACCACCGGAGAACGTGCAGGGGATGCCGTGCTCGCGCGAGAGCTCCCAGACGAGCGCGGGGTAGGTCGAGGCGTCGGTGTGGATGATCTCGACTTCGTCGAGAGGAACCCCGGACGCGAGGACTCGCCGGAAGACCTCGCGAATCTCGTTCTCCTCGCCGGTGGCGCGAAAGAGGGACGCGTTCGCCGCGACGGCCTCCCAGGCCTCCGGAGGCTCCGTGGCCAGACTCTCGAGGCTGCTCCCGGCGACGCGCTCGAGGAACGCACGCTCGACGGCCGAAAGCTCGAGGTCTTCGGGCAGAAGGTAGAAAGGGCAGCCCGGCAACGCTCTCCCGGCCTCCGCCGCCTCGAGCGCGCGCCGCAGGACCTCGGCGCGGTCGACGCAGCGTGCCGCGGCGAGCGACGCGTCGTAACGCTCGAGGATGCCGCGCAGCTCGTCTCGCTTCCTGCGATCGGCGAAGGCGCCGGGCGGCAGCGCACCGGGGGAGATTCCGGCCGAATGCAGCTCGTCGAACGTACGCTGCAGCGCGCGGTGGAATCCGGGACGGTCTCGCAGGTCTCCGAAGTACGAGCCGGCGCCGAGGAACTCCCCGCAGGCCTGCTCGACGAGCGCCAGGGCCTGGGCGCGGGACACGAGGCGTCGTCCTTCCCCGGCCAGCTCCTGTCCCACGAGCGCGAGGGCGAGAGTCCGGATCGTCTCGACGCGCAGGTTCATCCACGGATGGCCTTCTCGGCCGAGCCGCTCGGCGAGCGTGTGGCCGATCAGAAGTGAAGGCGCGATCAGGATCTTCTCCTCGAGCGGATTCTCCGCGCAGACGCGGGCGAGCGCGGCGATCAACCGCGAGCCGGAGGGCGCGGTCGCGGCGGGACGCTCCGCGGGCTCGTCGAACGGGAGGAAGGGCTGCTCCGCCATGGGTGCCGAACATTCTTATCTCAATCCGGGGACAAACCAGGTCCGAGGGTTGGGAGTAGACTCACGTCTGGAAATGGGGGAGCCCACTCCGCCTGCGCCCTTCGGGCTTCGGCGGACGGCTGAGAGTTCGCCAAAGCTTCAGCGAAGGCGAAGACCCCGGTCCGCCGCCGCCCTTCGGGCTTCGGCGGATGGAGACCTGATGCGGGTAATGCCGCCGTAGGGAGGTCGTATGAGCACACGCCGCGAGGCGCGTCCCGGCAACGAGGTCGCCCATCGGGAGCCGCTTCCCGGCTCGCGCAAGGTTTACGTTACGGGCCCTCGAGAAGTCCGCGTTCCCTTCCGCGAGATCGCGCTCCACCCGACCCGCGGGATGCGGGGCGAGACCGAGCTGAACGCTCCCCTGCGCGTCTACGACACGTCGGGGCCCTACACCGACCCGTCCGTCGAGATCGACCTGGAGCAGGGGCTGCCGGAGCTGCGCCGTCCCTGGATCCTGGCGCGCGGCGACTACGATTTCGTCGAGCCTCGCCGCGCGAACGCGCCGGGGCTCGGCTTGAGCCGCCGCCGCCAGGTGCTGCGCGGCCGCGGCAACGTGACGCAGATGCACTATGCCAGGAAGGGCGAGATCACGCCCGAGATGGAGTTCGTGGCGGTCCGCGAGGGCGTCTCGGCCGAGACGGTGCGGGAGGAGATTGCCCGGGGACGCGCGATCCTCCCGGCCAACATCAACCACCCCGAGTCCGAGCCGATGGCGATCGGCCGCAGGTTCCTGGTCAAGATCAACGCCAACATCGGCAACTCCGCCGTCGGCTCCTCGATCGCCGAGGAGGTCGAGAAAATGACCTGGGCCACGCGCTGGGGCGCCGATACGGTCATGGACCTCTCGACCGGCAGGAACATTCACGAGACCCGCGAGTGGATCCTCCGCAACGCGCCGGTCCCGATCGGCACCGTCCCGATCTACCAGGCCCTCGAGAAGGTGGACGGCAAAGCCGAGGAGCTGACCTGGGAAATCTTCCGCGATACGCTCATCGAGCAGGCCGAGCAAGGGGTCGACTACTTCACGATCCACGCCGGCGTACGGCTGGCTTACGTTCCGCTGACCGCGCGCCGCGTGACGGGAATCGTGTCGCGCGGCGGCTCGATCATGGCGAAGTGGTGTCTGGCGCACCACCGGGAGTCGTTCCTGTACACGCGCTTCGAGGAGATTTGCGAGATCCTGAGGGCCTACGACGTGTCGTTCTCGCTGGGCGACGGACTGCGCCCGGGCTCGACCGCCGACGCCAACGACGAAGCCCAGTTCGCCGAGCTCGAGACGCTGGGAGAGCTGACGACGAAGGCCTGGACGCACGACTGTCAGGTCATGATCGAGGGCCCCGGACACGTCCCGATGCACCTGATCCGCGAGAACATGGAGAAGCAGCTCGCGGTCTGCCACGAGGCCCCGTTCTACACGCTCGGACCGCTGACGACCGACGTTGCCCCGGGCTACGACCACATCACGTCCGCGATCGGCGCGGCGATGATCGGCTGGTTCGGCACCGCGATGCTCTGCTACGTCACGCCCAAGGAGCACCTCGGTCTGCCCAACCGCAAGGACGTCAAGGACGGCGTCATTGCGTACAAGATCGCGGCCCACGCCGCGGACCTCGCCAAGGGGCACCCCGGGGCGCGCGTCTGGGACGACGCGCTGTCGAAGGCGCGCTTCGAGTTCAGATGGGAGGACCAGTTCCACCTGGCCCTGGATCCCGAGACCGCGCGCGAGTTTCACGACGAGACGCTGCCGGCGGAGGGCGCCAAGCTCGCCCACTTCTGCTCGATGTGCGGTCCGCACTTCTGCTCGATGAAGATCACGCAGGAGGTGCGCGAGTTCGCGGCGGCGGCGGGCGTGACCGAGGGCGAGGCGATCGAGGCGGGCCTCAAACAGAAGTCCGAGGACTTCCGCCGCGAGGGCGGGGAGATCTACAAGAAGGTGTGAGGGTGGCGCGTCCCTGCTGCCGCCCGCGGCTGCTACGGAAACTTCGCCACGATCCCGACGGCGGTCGTCGTGTCGGTCTTCGAGAAGCCCGTCACCGGCTGGTTGCGGTAGAGCAGCGTCCAGGAAGCCTGGAGCGCGAAAACCTTCGAGATGTTCGCCGTGATCGCGGCCTTGTCCGTGATGAACCAGTTTGCGGTCTGGTCCAGGTCGAGCAGATAGCCGAAGTCGTTGGTGAACGCGGCGTTTTTCGTGAACTGAAACTTGTACGAGACGCCGGCCTTGGCGTTGGCGTAGCCGCGCGACGGGGTGATCACGTCCGCGATGATGTCCTCCTCGCGGGTGTATCCGAATCCGCCTTCCACGCGCAGGAAGTGGACGGGGCCCAACAGGAGCTTGTATCCGGCGCCCGCGTCGAAGCTGTAGAGGTTGTTGATGCCCGAGAAGCGATTGCGCAGGTACCCGGCGCCGACGAAGACGTCGAGCCGCTCAGTCAGGTCCCGCGAGGCGCGCAGCGATCCCGTGAAGGATTCGGCCGTCGTGGTCCCCTCCGTCGCGGCCTTCAGGTACGAGCCCTTCAGCGTGAAGAGCCAGGGTTTCGGCCTGTAGTTGAGCTCGAGGCCGCCGCCGATCGACGTCGTGTCGGTGTTGCCGGAGGTCGAGAGGAAGGAGAGATCCGCCTTACCGAACCAGACCGGATCGGGCGGAGGCGGAGGCTCCGGGCACGGGCACGGGGGCGCCTGAGCCAGAGCGACACTCCCGGCCGCCAGCCAGAGAAAAAGAACGGGTCTGAGCAGAGCTCCCACGGTATCTCCCTTCGCCGAGTGGCCCGATCCTAGCACCCGGTTTCGGCGAAAAGGGACCTCCTCTCCCGCTTCAGGCCAACGCTTTTCGCGCCTCCGCGAGCTCGCGCCGTCTCTGTGGATCGATCGGCGGATACCGCAGCCCCAGCTCCTGCAGCGCCTCGACGATCGTGGCGGCGACAGTCAACCGCGTGAACCACTTGTTGTCGGCGGGAACGACGTGCCACGGCGCGTGCTCGGTCGCCGTCGCCGCGATCATCTTCTCGTAGGCGCGCATGTAGTCCTTCCAGAAGCCGCGCTCCTGGACGTCCCGGAGCGAGAACTTCCAGTTTTTCTCGGGCGCGTCGAGGCGCGCGAGAAGGCGCCTCTTCTGTTCTTCCTTGGAGATGTGGAGGAAGAACTTGAGGACCAGGAAGCCGTTCCGAGCGAGATAGCTCTCGAGAGCGTTCATGTCGTGGTAGCGCTGCTTCCAGATGCCTTTTTTCGAGAGCAGCCGGGGTGGCAGGTGCTCGGCGAGGAGAAGCTCGGGGTGCACGCGCACGACGAGAACCTCTTCGTAGTAGGACCGGTTGTAGATGCCAATCATCCCGCGCTCGGGCAGGCGCGTGACGCAGCGCCACATGTAGTCGTGATCGAGCTCCTCGGCCGAGGGTGCCTTGAAGGAGGTGACCCGCACGCCCTGAGGGTTGACGCCGGACATGACGTGCTTGATCGTGCCGTCCTTGCCGGCGGCGTCCATGGCCTGGAGGAGGATGAGGACGCCCCAGCAATTCTGGGCGTAAAGCTTGGTCTGGAGGTCGGCCAGCTTTTCCACGCCCTCGCCAAGCAACTTCTTCGCCTCTTTGCCGTCGAGCTCGAGGCCCGCCGTGTCGGCGGGGTCGTAGTCGTCGAGCCGGAACTTCTTTCCCTCCGTGACCCGGTAGCGGTCGACGAGCTTGCGGGCGCCCTTCGCGAGAGGGTTCTTCATGCGCCGGATGCTACATCGGCGATCTGGCCGAAACCCTCGAGCGCCTGTTTTCGAATAATCCCGAGAGAGGAGACTCCCATGGTCGAAGTGACCCGGCACGAACCCGGCTCGTTCTCCTGGGCGGAGCTCGCGACGACCGAGCCCGCGGCCGCCAAGTCCTTCTATGCTTCGCTGTTCGGCTGGACCCCGGTGGACAGCCCGATGGGACCTGGCCCGGAGGACGTCTACACGCGGCTGCAGCTTTCCGGAAAAGACGTGGCCGCCCTCTACCGGATGATGAAGGATCAGGAAGCCCGGGGCGTGCCTCCCAACTGGATGTGCTACGTCACGGTCGAGAGCGCCGATGCGACCGCCGCGAAGGCTCGCGAGCTCGGGGCAAAGGTCGTCGCGGAACCCTTCGAGGTCGCCACCTACGGCCGGATGGCCATGATTCAGGACTTGGACGGCGCGGTTCTCGCGGTCTGGCAACCTCGCGATCACATCGGAATCCAGCGCATCAACGAGCCGGGGGCCCTCTGCTGGTGCGAGCTGGCGACGCGTGAGCCCGAGCGCGCCGGCCGGTTCTACACGGCGCTCTTCGGCTGGGGCCTCAAGCCATCGCCCGGGTACACGGAGTGGACGCGGGGCGGCACTCCGATCGGCGGGCTCTTTCCGATGAGGCCGGAGATGGAGGGAGTGCCTCCGTACTGGACGATCTACTTTCAGGTCGCCGATTGCGACGCCGCCGTTGCGAAAGCCAGGGCGTTGGGCGGGCGAACCCTCTTCGGGCCCAAGGACATCCCCGAAGTGGGCCGCTTCGCGATGATCCAGGATCCCCAGGGAGCGGTTCTCTCGGTGATCGAACTGCGCTAGGGACGCGCAACGATCCGCTTGACCGGGCCAGTCTATGCTCTAATCGCATAAGACTCGAAAGGGGGCGCTCATGCGCGCGCTCGCTTCTGGGGCCTTAGGGCTGCTGATCAGCGCGGGAGCGCTCGCTATCACCGCGGGCCCGGTTGTTCATGAATACGCGGTTCCCTCGGTCGGGGGAGCGATCCAGATCAGTGGAGGCTCTGTCGAGCTGCTGATCCCCGAGCCCAGCGCGAACGCCATCGCGCGGCTCTCCACCGACGGCACGGTCATCCAGCGGCAGCTGCCGGCACCCAGCAGCCTGCCGTTCGCAATCGCGCGGGAGAGCAATAGCGCCGGCCGCATCGTGTTCACCCAGGTCGGAACCAACCGCATCGGCGTGATCGACGCCGGCGGCGTCCTGGCCGAGTACGACATCCCGACGGTGGACAGCAATCCAAGGGGAATCGCCGCTCCCGGGGTCATCTGGTTCACCGAGTTCGACGGCAACCGGATCGGGCGCCTCAACCCCGGTTCTCCCAGCCCGATGCTCGAGTACGACGTCCCGACACCCAACGCCGGGCCTTTCGGGATCGCCGTGGGGCCCGGATCGGCGTCGAACAACTACCACCTGTGGTTCACGGAGTACCGGGCGAACAAGATCGGCCGGATCGACGACAACGGAGCGATCACGGAGTACGACATCCCGACGTCCGACAGCGGTCCCTTCGCTCTCGTCCAGGTCGTCCAGGACGGTGAGATCGTCATGTACTTCACGGAGTCGAGGGCCAACAAGATCGGGAGGATCACGAGTTCGGGAGCCATCACCGAATATCCCATCCCGACCCCGAACAGCGGCCCGTCCGACATCGTCGTCGACGCCGACGGCGTGTGGTTCTCGGAGCAAGCGGCGGGCAAGCTCGGGCGGCTCTCTTTCGACGGCGAGATCCAGGAGTTTCCACTGCCCGCGGGCACCCGTCCCGAAGGCATCGCGATCACGAACTTCAACCCCGACGGATCCGCCGCCCCGACCTCCATCTGGTACGTCGACGGCACGAGCCGCCGTGTCGGGCGGCTTTCCGAAAACCGCCTCTACGCCGTGGGCGCCGGACACGACGAAACCTTCGACACAGACTTCGAGCTCTCGGCCGCCGACGGGCGTCCGACGCGGGTCCGACTCGGAACGCTCCCGCAGAACGTCTGCCCCATAGCCTGTATCGACCCGGGCGTCGTGCTCGACGTTCCGGCGCAGGGCAGCGTGACCACGTCGGCGAGCCACGTTCCGCACACGAACGGCGTGGAGCTCTACATGGTCACGAGCGAGAGGTTCTTCGGTATCGTGGATCTTCCGGCGACGCGGGCGTGGATCGTCGAAACGGGCGCCGGGGACGTGCGGCTCGAGCTCCCGCTCGTCGACTACTGGAGCGTGGCGGACTCTCAGCCATCGGCCGCGGGAGGCGGCCATCAACCGTTCCTGACGTTTCCGGCGCGGCGTGTGCCCGGAGTTCGGACGGGACTCGTGCTCGCGGCCCTCGAGACCGCACTTTCGGGAGGTCTCGTCGTACGGATCGAGGCCATCCTGCCGGACATCGGCGTCGTTGCCTCGGCCTCCCGGCAGATCTTCCTGGGTCAATCCCTCGTTCTGACCAACGTGCTCGCCGACCTGAGGTACTTTCAGAATTTCGAGGGCGAGATTCGCGTGACCCGGCAATCGCCCTCGGGCCTCTTCTGGGGTCTGGCGGAGATTCTCGACGGCGATCGACTCACGCTCTTGCCGCCCGGGTCGAAGCTGGAGCAGGATTGCTTGGTGGGCCCGGCGCGGTGCGACCCGCCGCGGCGAACCCGGATCGTGACGCGTCCCTAACTCGGAGGTGTTCGATGAAGCGTTTTATCCCCCGTCTCTCTCTGTTCGCGGCCGCGCTCGTCCTGCCGGCCGCCCTTCTTGCCGACTCCCTCGTCATCGCGGGCGCCGGCTTCACCGGGAAGTGGGACACCGAGGTGGACATCGCGAACGTGTCGGCCGAGCCGATCCAGGTCCAGCTGTCGATTCAGGGGCCGCCGCTCCTCGTCCCCTGTCCGCCCAACTGCCTTCGCAAGGCGTACGACGTGCCGGCCCGCGGAACGATCACGGTCCGGGCGAGCGACTTTCTCGGCGCGATCTTCCCCGGTCCGCAGATGGTCCGCGTCGAGACGAGCGGGGGAGGGCCGCTGCCGGTCGTGCACGCCCGGTCGGTCAGCTCGCGCAGCACGTGCGAGTTCGCCGAGCTCCCCGTAGTTCGGAGCTCGTCGATCGAAGCCATGGTCGTTCCGGTTCTGGTGTTCCCTGGCGTGGTTCGCGGCGGGGGCACCTACAGCAACCTGATTCTGGAAGCCCTGGGGGGCGCATCCGCGATGGTCGAGGTTGAACTGCTGGATCGGTCCGGGCATACGTTCGGCACGTCCGTCTTCGTCATTCCCGGGGAGTCGACCTTCAGCGCCTTCACGCTGGTCGATGTCGTCTCGCACTTCGGTGCCGCGACGCTCGACCTCGGACAGGTGCGCGTGAGCAAGCTCGGAGGAACGGGAGTCCTTTGGGGAGCGCTCTCCACGATCGGAGCCGACGGCTCCGTGCGGGTCACGGTGGGCGCCAATCCGTGAGCCGTCAGATCTTCAGGAACACCCGCTTCCGGTAGAGCAGGCCGAAGACCGCGACCCAAAGCGCCAGGTACGCCAGCGCGAACGCGAGGGACCCCAATCTGGGATCGGCGAAGCGGTCGAACGCGGCCCGGTGGATCGCGGTCCAGAGAGAGCGGGGCTTCCCGTCCGGGCCTTGGACCCGTATGGCGATCAGCGCGATCGCGGTCAGGCTCGAGAGGGCGAAGGCGGCGATGGCGTTGCGGCCCAGCCAGAGGAAGGGCGCGGTCCAGCGTTTCCAGCCCTGGAGATCGACGATCCAGACGCAGAGGGCGAGGCCGATCGACGCGAGCCCCGCCATCAAGAGCGCGTACGAGGACGTCCAGAGGTTCTTGTTGATCGGGAAGGCGCGACCCCACAACAGTCCGAGCGTCGCGGCGGCGGCGCCGCCGGCCAGGAGCTCCGCGACTTTCCTCGAGACCGGAATCGGTGAGCGCAGGCGCTCGCCGGCGAGAACCCCCAGGAGGGTCGTCGCGATCGCCGGCAGCGTCGAGAGCAAGCCTTCCGGGTCCCACCCCGGCTTCCACGTATGGGGCCCGAAGACGGCCGCGTCCAGGCGGGCGGCGAGGTTGACTTGCGGCTCCAGCGGGCCGGCGGCCATCAGCCCCCAGTAGCTGAGAAGCAGCGCCGCCGCCGCCGCAGCGGCCGCGCGCGCGCCGCCCCACAAGTGGATACCGCCCGCAACGAAGACGCAGATCCCGATTCTCTGAAGCACGCCCGGGTAACGCATGTGCTCCTTGTGGAACGCGAGGAAGCTCACGAGGCTCAGTGCGAGCCCGATCCCGACGAGGGCCAGGGCGCGCACGGCAGTGCGGCGGAAGAGCGACGCGGCTCTGGCGCCCTCGGCGCGCGCGCGTCCGTACGAGAGCGCCAGCGACACGCCGACGACGAAGAGGAAGAAGGGGAAGATCGTATCGGTGTACGTCCAGCCGTGCCACTCGGCGTGGAGAAGCTGGGGATAGACGGCTGACCAGGTCCCGGGATCATTGACAACGATCATGCCGGCGATCGTGATCCCCCGCAGGACGTCGACGGAGTCGAGCCGCGTGTGCGAATCCATTGTCGACCCACTGTACTCTCTGGTTGCCTCGACCTCGTTCACCTGTCATCCCGAGCGCAGCGAGGGATCCCTTTTGAGTCAAGCCGCGGCTTTCAAAGGGATCCCTCGGCGCTTCGCGCCTCGGGATGACGCGCGACGGCGCTAAAGCGCTTCTCGCGTCACCTTTTCCCGAACTTGCCCGCGAGCCCGTCCGGCTCCGCGCCCGCGATCCAGGCGTCGTCGACGCGGAGCCGATCGAGATCGAGCACCACGACGACGTCCGCGTGGGCCGCGGAGACCCACGCGCGCCGCCCGTCCGGCGCGATGTACAGGCCGACCGGCGCGGGGCTCGAGCCGAACCGTTTCTGAAACACCCGCGCGTCGGTCCCCGGCACGGCTTCGCGCCCGATCGCGATGCGCTTGACCTCGGCGCGCGTCGCGACGTCGAAGACGCCCACGTCGCCCGAGCCCGTGAAGGAGACGAGAGCGCGCCTCCCGTCGGGCGTGAACTTGACGCGGATCGGGAACTCGCCGGCCTTGATGGTCGCCACGACCTTGAGCGTCTTCGCGTCGATGACGGAGATGGTGTTGGCGCCCCGATTGGTGACCCAGATCTCACGGCCGTCCGGCGTGACGTCCACGCCTTCGGCGCCCTTGCCGGTCTCGACGAACTGCACGGCCTTGCCGGCCACCAGATCGACGACCGAGACGCCGCCGTTCCCGAGCGAGGTCACGTAGGCGCGCCGGCCGTCGGGCGAAGCGGCGACCATATGGGACACGTCGTGGCCGGTCGGGATCCGGGCCGTGATCTTCGCGCTTCGCGGATCCACGACCACGAGCTCCTTCTTGCCCTCCGCCGTGACGAGAAGGCGCCCGTCTCTCAACGCGTCGAGCCCGTGGGGCCGCGCGCCTTCGCCCAGATCGATGCGGGAGACGACCTTTCCAGTCTCCAGGTCCACGATCGACACGAACCGCCCGGGCTCCGCCGCGCGCCCGTAGTCGCTGATGGCGACGACCTTGCCGTCGGCCAGGACCTCGGCTTCGTGCGGGCCCTTCTCGACCGGGGCCGTCCATTTCAGCTTGCCGTTGGAGGCGTCGAGGATCGAGATCGAGTTGTCGGTCTTGTTCACGACGACGAGACGGTCGGGCGAGCCCTTGGGGTTGGGCG
>JBASRI010000393.1:0-1904 GCA_049273755.1 Thermoanaerobaculia bacterium | reverse complement strand
GCGGGTCTCACGCGTCGCGAGAGGCTCGTATGGAGCCTCGCGGTGGGGCTCGTGCTCCAGGCGGTCTGCCTTCTGCTGCTCCTCGCGGTGGGGACGAGGCCCACCGCCCCGAAGCTCCTGCTTCTGGAGGCAGCGGCCGCCGGACTCGGCCTGCTCCTGACCCGGTCGCGGCGCGCGCAACCGCCGGCCGCGGCTCCGGCGAGCGGCCCCAAGTCGCTCGTCCTCTTCCTCGCGTGCGTGGCCGGCGCCGCGTGGCTCGTCTTCCTCGTCGGAGCGCTCGCCGACGCGATGTGGGCGACCGACTACCTCGCCTTCTGGGGCTACAAGGGCAAGATCGTCTTCCTGAGCTCGGAGGTGCCGCGGCGGCTCTTCCAGGACCCGGCGCTCTACTTCGCGCACCGGGAGTACCCGCTGCTGGTGCCGCTTTCCCTTGCTGCTCTGGCCTCGTTCCTGGGGCAATGGAACGACCAGGCGATGGCCTTGCTCTTTCCTGTGTGCTCGCTCGCAACGCTCTCCGCGATCTCGGGGTTCCTGGAACGGCGCGTCTCGCGTCTCTCGGGGGTAGCCGCCGCCGCGCTGGCGTCCTTGTGCTTCTTTCTCTATCGGCCGCAGAACGCCGGAACCGCCGAAGTGCCCTTCGCCCTGGGGCTGGTGCTCGCGACCTCGGCGGCGATCGACTATCTCCAGCGCGACCGCGCCTCGAGCGCATGGCGGCTGGCCGTCGCGTCGCTCTTCTGCGCGACCCTCAAGCAAGAGGGCTCGCTCTTCGTTCTCCTCGTCGCCGGCGTTCTCTGGCTGCGGATGCGCACGTCGGAAGCACGGGTTCGTCAGTCCGCCGTCGCGGCACTCGTCCTTCCGGTTTCGGCCCACTGGATCCTGCTGTATTTCCTGCGAGGCAACCAGACGCGCCGGGACTTCGATTTCACGCTGTTTGCGCCTCACCGCTGGGCGGAGCTGCCGGCGCTCTTCGAGACCGTGGCCGGCCGGATGCTCGGCACCGAAGGCCGTAACGCGATCGTTCCTCTCCTGGCGATCGCGGCCTTCTTTATCGTCACCCGGCGGGGCATCGGGGACCCGCTGCTGCCGGTCTTTGCGGTGCAGCTCTTCTTTTATGCGGTTGCCTTCGCCGTCTCGTCCTTCGATCCGCTCTACGCGATCGACGGCGCCTTCCGGCGCATCACGATGAGCCTCTTCCCGGCCTTCACGCTGGTGCTTTGCGCGCGGCTCCTTCCGGAAGGCGCTACGGACCGCTCGGCCGCCGCAGCCAGAACTCCACCCCGTCCTGCCGCAGAAACGGCTCGAAATTGAGCTCGAGGAACTTGGCCACCTTTGGCGCGCGAACGGCGTTCGGTACACCGTCCATCGGATCCGAGGGGAGACCCGAGCGCACGAGGGCAGCTCGAACCCTCGGGTTCCTCTCGACGGCCGCAATGACCTCCTCCTGCGCGGCCTCGGACTCGTAGAACGGGACGTCGAGAAACCGCGTCGGGCAGTCTCGTTCGAATAGGTAGTGGAGCCCCGACGCGTTGGCGAAGTCGAGCCACGTGTCGGTTGGGGAAAGCTTGGCCCTCTCGATGAGCTCGCTCGTGGCGCGGACCAGCGCCGCGTCCGCGGGCGGAAACAGCGCGCCGCGCGTGCGGAGCGGCCGATCGAAAGTCGCGAGCGCCGGGGGGGACTGGCGGTTCGCGAGGGCGAAGGCCAGCTCGCGCGCCAGGTCCCAGGGCTTCCAGAGGAGCACGACGGAGAAAAGCGCCGCGGCCGCCGTTAGGCCGCGAGGGCTCGTCCACCGGCGTGCGCCCTTGAGCCAGAGCGCGAGCAGCACGAGCGCCAGCGGAACCAGGAACATCGGGTACCGAACGTGCCGCCGCTCGACGACCGACACCATGGCGAAGACGACCCACGCC
>JBASRI010000359.1:0-4290 GCA_049273755.1 Thermoanaerobaculia bacterium | reverse complement strand
GCCCCGGTCAGCCGCGTCCGATCCGCACGGCCGCCTTCTCGGCGATTCAGAGGGCGGCATGGTTTCCGGGCGGCGAGAGCCTCCTGCTGTCGGCGAACGAGCCCGGCCGCGCACCGCGTCTCTACATTCAACCAGCGGCGGGCGGCGATCCTCGCGCGATCACGCCGGAGGGCATCGGCGCCGACTGGGCGATCGCGCCCGACGGCTTGCGGGTGGCGGCGCTGGACGCCGGGCGGCGGATGCAGCTCTATCCGATCGACGGCGGGGAGCCGGTGCCCGCTGCCGGAGCCGAGCCCGGCGACGCGCCGATCCGCTTCAGCCCGGATGGGCGATTCCTCTATGTCTTCTCGCGCCGCGAAGGCGGCGGCGGCGCGGAGATTCACCGCATCACGCGCTCGAGCGGAGCGCGCGAGGCGTGGAGAGAGATCGAGCCCGCCGACCCGGTCGGCCTCTACGGCGTCGCGCGCGTGTTTCTCTCGGCGGACGGGCAGTCGTACGTCTACGCCTACGTGCGCTTCCTGGACCAGCTCTATCTCGTCGACGGGCTGCGCTAGCCCGTCGACGCTCGCGCCGTCCGGCGAACGGGAACAAGCGGGCGCGGCCGGATGTTAAACTTGGCCTCCAATGGCGTACCGCGGAGGCTTCTCCGACGAATGCGGCGTCTTCGGGGTCTGCGATTCGGAGGACGCGGCCAACATCGCCTACCTGGGCCTCTACGCCCTCCAGCATCGCGGCCAGGAATCCGCCGGCATCGCCACGCTCGATCAGGACCAGATCCATGTCGAGCGGGAGATGGGCTACGTCGCGGATGTCTTTGACGGGACGCGGCTTTCGCGCCTTCCGGGGCGCACCGCCATCGGGCATGTACGCTACGCAACATCCGGTGCTTCGCTGCTGGCCAACGCCCAGCCGCTCGTGTTCGCCACGGGGCGCGGCCCTCTGGCCCTCGCCCACAACGGCAACCTCGTCAACGCCCGCGAGATCCGGGCGATGCTGGAGTCCAAGGGCGCGCTCTTCACGACGACCTCCGACTCGGAGGTGATCCTGCACCTGGTCGCGCGCTCCCAGGCGCCGACGCTTTCCGAAGCGATCGCCGAGGCGCTGTCCGAAGTGCGGGGCGCCTATTCGCTGGTGATCCTCTCGCGCGAGGGAATCTTCGCGGTCCGCGACCCCCACGGGATCCGGCCGCTGTCTCTCGGAATTCGGGAGGGCTCTCCCGTCGTCGCCTCGGAGACCTGCGCCTTCGATTTGATCGGCGCTCGCTTCGAGCGGGACGTCGACCCCGGCGAGATCGTCCGGCTCTCGCGGGAGGGCTTTTCGTCGCACCGCTTCGCGTTTCCGGTCTCCACACCCTGCGTCTTCGAGCACGTCTACTTCGCCCGCCCGGACTCGATGGTTTTCGGCCGCAGCGTCGCCGCGTCCCGCCAGGGGTTCGGCCGGCGGCTGGCGCGCGAGCATCCGGTCGAGGCCGACGTCGTCGTGCCCGTGCCGGACTCGGGGATGTACCCCGCGCTGGGGTACGCCGAAGAGTCCAAGATCCCGTTCGCCCTCGGCCTGGTTCGCAACCACTACGTGGGCCGCACGTTCATCGAGCCCAAGCAGGCGATCCGCCACTTCGGCGTCAAGGTGAAGCTGAACCCCGTCAAGGAAATCGTAGAAGGCAAGCGCATCGTCCTCGTGGACGACTCGATCGTGCGGGGGACCACGTCCCGCAAGATCGTCCGGATGCTCCGGGAGGCGGGCGCGCGCGAGGTCCACGTGCGCGTCTCCTCGCCGCCGACAGTCAATCCCTGCCACTACGGCATCGACACGCCGACCCGCAAGGAGCTCATCGCGGCCAACGCGTCTGTCGAGGAGATCCGCCAGTTCATCGAGGCCGATAGCCTCGGATACCTGTCGGTCGAGGGCATGCTCGACGCGTTCGGCCGCCCCCAGCAGGCGACCTGCACGGCCTGCTTCACCGGCATCTATCCCGTCGAGATCGAGGAAGAGGAGCGCGAAAAGGAGCACGCGCTCGACGCGCAGTAGGTCGCGGCTCGAAGCTGCGTGAGCGGACCGCTTCTGCTCGCCGCCACCACGATCGCCTTCCGAGGCGCGACGTTGATCGACGGCACAGGCGCGCCGCCCGTTCCGAACTCGCTCCTGGTCATTTCCGACGGGCGCATCGTCTCCGTGGGTCTCGCCACCGAGGAGGCCGTGACGCGGCTTCCGCCCGGAACGCAAGTGATCACCGCCGACACCAAGTGGGTCCTTCCGGGCTTCATCGACGCGCACGTCCACGCCGAGTCGGAGCAGGACCTGAAGACGATGCTCAACTGGGGCGTGACGTCGGCGAGGCTCATGGCCGAGGACGTCGCGGCAGCTTCCGCCCTGGCGAAGACCTCGGGAGCCCGGACCGACATCCCCGAGGTCTTCCCGGCCGCGCCGATCTTCACAGCGAAAGGCGGGTGGTGGGACCAGGGTCAGCCGCCCGACGCCAACCTGAACCGCTTCCCGACCATGCCCGCCGAGGCCCGCGAGTCGGTTCGGAAGGCGAAGGCTCTGGGCGCCCGCGAGATCAAGGTGATGCTCGACGACATGGCCTGGTGCCGCGCGCCCAAGGCGCCGCTGCCGAAGCTGCCACCGGACGTCGTCGAGGCGCTGATCGCCGAGGCCCGCGCGCAGGGAATGCGGGCGACGGTCCACGCGCCGAACGCCGCGGACGCGAAGCTCGCGATCGCCGCCGGAGCCACCGCGCTCGCGCACGGCGTGCTCGATCCCCTGGACGACGCGACGATCGCCGTCATGAAGAGCCGGCCCGTCTTCTACATCCCGACGATGGATATCTTCGAGTTCCTGGCGGACACGCGAGGGTTCGTGGGGGGAATCGTGGCACGACCCGTCGAGGGCATGCTCACGCCGGAGACGCTCGTCCGGCTGCGATCGCCCGAATATGCCGCGGGCTATCGGGAGCGCTATCCCAACTTCGACGGCGTGAAGAGGCGGTTGCCCGTGCTGCGCGAAAACCTGAGAAAGCTCCATGCCGCCGGGGTTCCGGTCGCTCTCGGCACCGACATGTGGGCGTTCCCGGGTCTCGCCGTCTCGGTCGAGATGGACCTCTACGTGAAGGCCGGTTTGTCGCCGTTGGAGGTGATTCGGGCAGCGACCCAGACGGCGGCGCGATCCCTGGAGATCGACCACGACCGGGGCACGCTCGAGCCCGGTCGGCGGGCCGACCTCCTGGTGCTGCGCTCCGATCCGGTCCAGGGCGCTGGCCATCTGCGTGAGATCGACGGCATCTGGAAGAACGGCGCGCGGGTCGGCCCCACGGCGGAGCGTCGCGGCCCGTGAGCGCGCCGCTGGATCCGCTCCTCGGCGTTCGGCGCGAGTTCCCGATCCTCGACACTACGACGTATCTGATCTCCAAGAGCGCCGAGCCGCCCCCGATGCGGCACCGCGGCGACGCCTTCTGTTTTCTGCTGGGGACGCCGGCGATTCCCGCCCTCTACGCGGCGCGCGAAGGCCCGCGCCTCGTGCGCGCGGCCGGGGCGGCGGCAATCCGGGAAAAGTCTCTCCGCCAGACGGGCCGCCTGATCGCGCTCGCCGAGGCGCGCGGATTTCGCTCGGCGACCCCGCGCGATCCGCGGCGGAGGGGCGGCACCGCGGCCGCCGACTTCGATCACGCGCTGGAAGTCTCGCGCGAGTTGAATGCCCGCGGCGTTCTCGTCGACTACCGCCCCGGCGTCGGGATCCGCATGTCGCCACACTTCTACACGGACGCCGCCGAGCTCGACCGCGTCTTCGCCGAGATCGACGCGATCCTCTCTTCCGGCGCCTGGCGCCGGTGGCTGGATCGTCCGGCCGTGGTGACGTGACGCTTCGCCGGGCGGCTGCGGCGGTCGCTCTGGCGGGCGCGACCGTCGCCCTCTTCTTCGTCTCGCGCGGCAAGTGGTCGGATCCGCTGATCGATTCCGGCCGCGAGTGGATCGTCCCGGACGCCCTTTCGCGGGGCGAGATGCTCTACCGTGACGTCGTCTACTGGTTCGGGCCCTTGACGCCCTACTTCCAGGCGGCGTTCTTCCGGATCTTCGGCTCCAGCTTCGCGACGCTCGTTCTCGTCGGCGCCCTGACGGCCTTGCTGACGCTGATCGCCCTCTGCGCCGTCTTGCGCCTGGTCACGGACCGCCGCTCCGCGGCGCTCTGGACGGCTCTGGCGATTCCCGCGCTCGTGTTCATGCCCAACGCGGGAGGAGCGTTGCTCGGAATGGGCTACCGAATCTGGCAGGCCGCGGCGTTCGCGCTTGCCTCCGT
>JBASRI010000367.1:0-3084 GCA_049273755.1 Thermoanaerobaculia bacterium | reverse complement strand
CGCTGACGATCGTCTTCAACGTGTTGCTCATCCCCCGGTTGGGCACTCTGGGCGCCGCGCTCGGGACGATCGCCAGCAGCACGCTGGTCTCGGCCTACGGGTTGTGGCGCATGACCAATCCGAATTCGGTGATCCACCTCGAGCCCGGGTGGAGCAAGGCGCCGGATCTGAAGATCATCCGAGAGCTCTTCCGGTTCGGCCTGCCGACCGGCGTCCAGGGCATCGCGATGAACGTCGCGGGAGTGTTCCTGCTGCGGTTCATCGGGTCGCTCCCGCAGAGCGCCGCGGCCCAAGCGGCCTATGCGGTCGGGTACACCGAGCTCTTCTCGTTGATCACCTGGACTTCGGTGGGTTTGATGGGCGCCACCGCGGCGATCGCCGGGCAGAACCTGGGCGCGGGCCGTCCCGATCGCGTGATCGAGGGCGTATGGGTCGCGTCGCGAATCGGCCTCGGTGCGGCCATTGCGGTCGGCCTGCTGTTCCTCGCCGTACCGAAACTGCTGCTGGCCCTGTTCGGCATGCAGGATCCCGTGGTGCTTGCGCTCGGCCAGCAGCTACTGCGGTACCTCGCGCTGTCGGGGCTGTTCATCACGGTGGCGTTGTGTTTTACCGGGGCTCTGCAAGGCACGGGCGACACCCGGGGCCCGCTCTACATTTCGATCGTCTCCCAGATCGTCGTGCCCCTGGGCATCTGCGCGACGCTTCAAGCCACGCGGGGGCTGACCGCCGGCGGCATCTGGACGGCGATCGTGCTGGGCCACATGACCCGGTGCGGACTCAGCGTGGCGAGGTTCCGCCTTCAGAAGTGGCGTGCGATTCAAGTGGCGATTCCGTCGTGATCCCGGACGAGCGAGGTGTCGATCCCGAGCCTTCTCGTTCGTCGCTTGAGTAGAGCCGGGTTCGGACACAGGGTCCGGGATCCCGGCTCCAATTTGAAAGGAGTCAATGCGATGCGAGTGATGGTGCTGGTCAAAGCCAACAAGGATTCGGAGGCGGGAGCCCTCCCGGACAAGAAGATCCTGACCGAAATGGGGAAGTTCAACGACGAGCTGGCAAAAGCCGGCGTGATGCTCGCGGCCGAGGGCCTTCATCCCAGCTCGAAGGGAGCGCGCATCCGCTTCTCCGGCGGAAAACGGACCGTGATCGACGGGCCCTTCGCCGAAACCAAGGAGCTGGTCGCCGGCTACTGGGTGTGGAAGGTGAAATCGCTGGAAGAGGCGATCGAGTGGCTCAAGCGCGCCCCCTTCGACGGGGCTGAGGTGGAGATTCGCCCGATTTTCGAGATGGAGGATTTATTCGGCGCCGAGTTCACGCCCGAGCTGCGGAAGCAGGAAGAGCGACAGCGCGAGCAGGCGGCCGAGAACGCGAAGCGGTAGAAGGTCGACGACGCGGGATCACTTCAGGAGAGGGAGGCGCGACGATGGCGGCGAGCACGAAGGTCGTATGGGTGGGTCGGGTGATCTCGGTTCTGGCGTCCATGGCTTTCCTGATGAGCGCCGTGATGAAGCTGATGGACGGACCCCAGGTTGCGCAGGGAATGGCGCACCTGGGTTTGCCCGAGAAGCTGGTCAAGCCGCTCGCAGTCCTCGAGATCTCGTGCGTCGTGATCTACCTGATTCCGGCGACCTCGGTCCTGGGAGCGATTCTTCTGGCCGGATACGTCGGCGGCGCGATCTGCACGCACATGCGGGTCGGGGATCCGTTCATCGCCCAGATCGTGCTGGGGATCCTCGTCTGGCTCGGCCTCTACCTCCGCGAGAATCGCCTCAAGGAGCTCATCCCGCTGAGAAGGCTCTGATCTAGCCGGCCGGACTCTTCTCCGAGGGCCGGTTCTGGAGGTTGAGTACGCGCGGCGCCAGTCGCGCATCGCCGAGCTTCTCGGCCACCGACGCGAACGCCGGCGTGGCGCCGCGCCAGCGCAGCTCGTCCACGTCGGCGAAGAGGGGCGCGTCGGTGCGCAGCGTCGCGAGCGTCTTGAAGAGCAGCGCGTTCTCGCGGTGCTCGCCGAGGGACTCGGGCGGGAAGTCTTCGAGGCGGCCGTAGCGGGCGATGAGCCGGGCGGCGGTCTTGGGTCCCCAGCGGGGGATTCCCGGGTACCCGTCGGCGGCGTCGCCTACCAGGGCGAGAAAATCCGGAATGAAAGTCGGCGACACTCCGTACTTGGCGCGAACGCCGTCGGCGTCGCGGATCTGGCCGCTGCGCCGATCCACCTGCACGACGCGATCCGCGACGACGCATTGCGCGAGGTCCTTGTCCGGCGTCCAGATACACACTTTCTCGACGCGCTCGTCCCGGGCCGCGAGGTGGGCCGCGGACGCCAGAGCATCGTCGGCCTCGAGCTCGACCATCGGCCATACGGCCACGCCCATTGCGGCCAGAGCGTCCTCTAGAGGGTGGAATTGCGCCCACAGAGCCGGCTCCATGCCCTCGCCGGTCTTGTAGCCGGGC
Organism: Thermoanaerobaculia bacterium; assembly: GCA_049273755.1. Lineage (GTDB taxonomy): Bacteria > Acidobacteriota > Thermoanaerobaculia > UBA5066 > Gp7-AA6 > DAHUXD01. Next base: position 636 of record JBASRI010000367.1, on the reverse strand, counting down.
CACAGGAGGTTGCGAAACGATTCGATGACATGATCCGTCGCGACCCCGAGGTGCGTCGCTCCGCCTTCGAGCATCTGCGCCACCGAATGGAGCACCCCCGCCACGGCGCCGAAAGGAGGATCGATCCCCCGGCCGCGCCGGATCCCGTAGAACTGGCGAAACAGCTCGTATGTGCCGTCAAGCAGGTGAACGATCATGGGCGTCGGACTCGATGCATTACTTAGCAGAGACATGTGAGAAAGGGTACAGGAGCCGGGCTTCCCCGATCAGCGGCAACGATCTAGGATCCGATCGTGCCCCTGCCCTTCGCGCCTCCGCTCGCGCCGATGTTGTCCAGCGCCGCGGATGCGCTGCCCGAAGGCAACGGCTGGCAGTTCGAGCCCAAGTGGGACGGCTTTCGAACGCTGGTGTTTCGCGACGGCGACGAGATCCTGTTGCAGAGCCGCGACGAAAAGCCGATGAACCGATACTTCCCCGAGCTCGTCGCGCCGCTGGCCGCCGCGCTGCCCGGGCGCTGTGTCGTCGACGGCGAGATCGTCATCGTGGGCCCCGGCGGGCTCGACTTCGAGGCTCTGCTCCTTCGCATCCATCCGGCCGCATCGCGTGTGAAGCTTCTGGCCGAGCGGATGCCGGCGT
>JBASRI010000356.1:0-12397 GCA_049273755.1 Thermoanaerobaculia bacterium | reverse complement strand
AGATCTTGGCCATCTTGGTCGAGGAGGTCGCGCGAGTCCCTACGGCACGGGCCCGCCCGGGGTGATTCCCGGGCGGGCGCTACCGCGACGCATCAGAAAAACGTGCGAGCCGTGAGTCCGAACGTCCGGGGTTGGTTGGTCAGGTAACCCACGCGCGCCAGCAATCCGCGCTCCCGGTCGAGCGCGAGCCGGGCCTGCTCGTCGGTCACGTTGTTGACGAAGAACGCCACGTCGAAGTTGCTGAAGCGCGTGCCCAGCCGGAAGTTGAGGATGTCGTACGCCGGCAGCAACGGATCGAAGACGAACGTGGACTGGGTCAGCGGTCCGCCGATCGTGTGCGGCAGCCCGCCATTGGAAGGGAGCAAGGGGACGGTTCCGAAACCGGGTACGTCGTCGCCGACCTGCGTGTAGCGCGAGCCGATGTGCTGGTACGTGCCGGTCAGGTAGCCCGTGACTCCTTCCATCACCGGCCGCTGGTACGTGGCCGCGGCGGCCAACTGGAACTTGGGAACGCTCGGCAGGCGTGCCCCATCCCGAATCCCGGACACGATGGTAGCGACGCCGTGGGAATCCGTGGAGGTCACGGTGGACCGCAGCGTGGCGTCGTTATAGCCCGTCGAGACGGCGAAGTCGAAGTTCTGGTTCACCACCATCCCGAACTCCAGCTCGCCCCCGACGCTGCGCGCCTTCGGAACGCTGAACACGAGCCGCGACGAGCACGAGCCCGCGGTCACGACAGCCTGGAGGTCATGGATGTCGATGTAGAACGCCGAGGCGTTGACGTAGCCGCGGCCGCCGAAGATTCTGGACTTCGAGCCGATCTCGTAGTTCCAGGCCGTCTCGTCGGAGAAGCCCGACCGGCCGCCGAAGGTCACGAGGTCGTCGGCCGTGCAGAGCGGAACGTTCAACGGGTCGTTGATCCCTCCCAGCCGGAAACCCTTGGAGACCTGAGCGTTCAGGTTCGTCGAGTCGCTCACCCGGTACGTGGCGATGAAGCGGGGGGCCACACCGTCGGCCTTGGTGGTGCCCCTGTTCTCGACCAGGGACGTTCCGGTGTCGTTATTGCCGAAGATGCCGTCGAAGATTTGCTGCTTCTTGTCCTTGAAGTTGTAGTAGCGCAGGCCCGCGGTGAAGTTGAACTGTGGAGTAAAGGAATAGGTCCCTTCGCCGAAGAACGCAAACTGTTGGGTCCTGTAATCCAGGTCCGAGAAGAACAGATGGTCTTCGGGGGCGCGCAGTCCCTGGCTGGGAACGCCACTCAGCTCCGTGAACCCCGCGACCAGGAGGTCCTGGCCATAGGCCTTCCTCGAGGTGGAGTAGAAGCCGCCGCCCACCCACTTGAGGCGGTCGTTGCCGCCGGAGAGGCGAACCTCCTGTGTCCAGCCCTGGGCGGTGGTGGCGTCGTTCAGCGGCGCGTTGAGCGTGTAGACATTCTCGGGCAACCCGATGGAGCCGCCGGTGATGCTGGAGGTCAGCGCACCCGCATCGCGAACGACCAGAATGTCCCGATACGTGTAGGACGTGATCGACGTGAGGACCATGTTGCCGAAGTTGTACGATATGTTCACGTCGCCGAGGTAAAAATTGTCGGTCATCGGCTCTCCGACCTGGGTGAAAAGCTGCCGATCGCCGAGCGTCACGTCCGGCCGCGTCGTCGTGTAGGGGTTGGCCAGGATGTTGTAGAGGTCGACGCGGTTCCAGCCGTTCATCTTCTGATGCTGGTAGAAGAATCGCGGGGTGATGGTGAGGTTGTCGGTCGGGATGAGCTCCACCGCCGCCCGCACACCGCCGCGCTCGCCGGTGTTGACGTTCTTGTTGACGCTCAGGTCCGGCTGCACCGCGTCCATGTAGCCCGCGAAGCGATCGAAGTACGCCGCCACGCGAGCGGCCGCCTTGTCACCCAGGGGAGAGTTGATTCCGACCTTGACCTCGCCCCCCTGGTTGCCTCCGCTGATGGACGATCCGGTGGCCTCGCCGAAGAACAGTGTCTCGCCGAGCGCGGGCTGGTTGCTGATGTATCGCACGGTGCCCGACAACGACCCCGAGCCGAAAAGGGTCCCCTGCGGGCCGCGCAACAACTCGACGCGATTCATGTCGAACAGGTCGAGGTCCGGTGTGAACAAGAGGAAGGAGATGGGCGATTCGTCCAGATAGATGCCCACTTCCTCTTTCGGGCCCGGTTGATCTCGCGCGATTTGGCCCGAGGAGACTCCGCGGATCGAGACCTGACTCTGCCCGGGGCCCAGGTTCTGCACGCTGACGTTGGCTGTGTTGGCGGCCAGCTCCTCGAAGGTGCCGATCCCCTTCTGCTGCAGGTCTTCCTGAGTCTGCACCGCGATGGATTCCGGCGTGTTATGCACGGTCTCCTCGCGTTTCATGGCCGTGACCGTGACCTCCTCCGCGACCCTCACCTCGAGAGTCAAGTCGAGAGTCGACGTCGCGCCGGCTTCGACCCGCTGGTCTCGGTGCGTGACGCTCAGGAAGCCCTGCGGGTTGGCCGTTACAGTGTAGACGCCCGGCGGAAGATCCGCCTCGAAGGCGCCCGTATCCAGGGAGCGCACGACACGTGTTGCTCCGGTCGCCTGGTTCTTGATCGTGATCGGTACTCCCGGAACCGGCACGCCGTTGGCGTCTCGGACGGTGCCGATGATCTTGCCCGTCGAGGGCTGGGCGGGGGCGGGCGCGGCGGACAAGACGAAAAGCGCGACGGCGGCCATCAGAGTGGCGATCCGCAAACGGAGCATCGGTACCTCCTCTCGAATCAAAAAACTAAGAGGCCCGGGGGATGGGCCTTAATGCAGGCTTTAATACGGCAGTCGGAGACGCGTGTCAATGGTTCGATCGTCAGTCCCGGGAGGCCCCGCCGGACGATCCGGCGGCTGGACACAGGACAGACCCGATGGCAGCGGTGTCTCGAGTTACCGCCGGCGCGCCCCAGTCGGATTCAGGTAGAGAGAAGACGAGTGACGGAAGCTGGTGGGACCGGGCAGATTCGAACTGCCGACCTAGAGTTTAGGAAACTCTTGCTCTATCCAACTGAGCTACGGCCCCTTAGTATCTCCAATGATTTCACGAATCCGTTCGCTCCGTTTTGCCCGTGTCGTGGCGCTCCCATTCCCGCAGTCGCCGCGGTGAAGCTTGGCGCCGCATGTGAGAGCCTCACCCGTCGCTACGCGTGTGGGACCGATCGCTCGAAGACCCAGGCGCTCGGATTGCCGTGGTCCCAAACCTTTCGCATGCGGAATCCACTCGGCCTGAGCCTTTCATCGAGCCACGGCGCCCAGGAGGGGAACTTGGAGGAGCGCTCGATCAGCACGAAACGATCCTTCAATCCGGGCGTGGAGTTGAGGAGCTCTTCCACATAGGACTCTGCGTCCCGGCCAACGTTCAACGGCAAGATCACTGCCCGGCCGGCGGTTGCATAAAAGTCCAAGGGCGCGCGCATATACGCGACGTGCTTACCATCCTGCACCCAGTCGAGGTTGCGGGATTCCGTGTAGGTGCCCGACATGAGCACCGGATGGCTGCCGTTGATCACGTTGAGGGCAGCAACCGCACCGCGCCAGTCCTCACCCGTATGCGCGATTTTCAGGCCGCGCGCGAGGAACAAGATGAGCAGGTAGCCGGGAACGACGGCGCGTTGGCCGCGGGTCGGCAGGACCCCGCGGAGAAACCAGGCCATGAGAAGTGCCTGGCCCGGAATCATGCACATCATGTATCGCGACACGAACACGGAGGTGCCGGTGACCCGAGACACCATGAAGAGAATCGCGGCGGGGACGACGGCCGAAAGCGACAAGAGCCACAGGGCATCTCTTGGCGGCACGCGCGCCGCCTTTTCTTCCTGAAACCCTTTGCTCCAAACCGGTGTATGCGGCCGCCGACCCACGAGGCCGAGTTTCCAGCAGACAAGAAAGCTCGCCAGCAAGGCAGCAAGAACGCCCGCCGGCACGAGGCTCAAGACAACTGCTTTCACGTCCGGCATGACTCCGAAGGCATGCAGCGCGCGGTCGCTCCCGACCTCGAGGGCCAACAGCGCGGCAGGAGCCGTGAGGGCCGCGATTCCCACTGCCACCAGCAACAATTGTCGCGGGGGAACTCCGCAGCCTCGCCGCCATCTGCGGATCACATAGGCCGCATGAACGACGAACATCGTTGCAAATAGATACTGGAAATAGACGGCGGCGGTGGCAAAGAGCACGTAACCAAAGGCATCCGTGGCCCGACTTCGCTCGAGCCAGCGCACCAACATCCAGAGTGCGCCAATCGTCGCGAGGACCGCGAACGCGTACGGGCGCGCATCTCCGGCGGCAAAGCAAATCTGGGGGAACCCGACAAAGATCCCGGCCGCGAGCAACCCGGTATTCCGGTCGAACAGTTCCAGGCCAAGCCGATAGAGGCAGTACACGGCGAGACCTGCCGCCAGCAACGACGGGAGTCGCAACGCGATCTCGCTGCTGCCTCCAAGAGCCCGTGCCAGCCAAACGGCTGCCGCGTAAGGAACGGACTGCGGGAAGAGCCTGGCGCGGGAGAGGATCTCGTCGAAGCGACCATTGGTGACCCACCAGGTTCCGAATTCATCCAAGCTGAGGCTCGAACCAAGCGGCATGACCCAGAGACGTACCAATGCGCCCAGCCCGACTGCTGCCAGCAGAAGCCGGCTGCGGTCGACGCCGGACATCAACGGTGACCGACGAATTCGCGGGGACCGAGCGTGCCTGTTGCGCGCGTCATGCGTTGTCGCTCGAGATCTTATGTCTCCACGACGCCTCGTCGTTTAACGCTTAACATCGGCCCGTGAAGCTCCTGCCGTTCGACAGATGCAACGCCGCGTGAAGCCAGTCTTGCGCCTGTCACTTGTGCTCCTCGTTCTCGCTGGCGCCGCACTGCGTCTCTGGCAGTACTTCGGGAACACGTCCCTGTGGGTCGACGAGATCGCCGTCGCCGAAAACGTGATCCGCACTCCATTCTGCGCTCTCCTCAGCGAGCCGCTCGCGCTCGATCAGGTCGCACCTCCGGGATTCCTCGCCGCGCTCAAGCTCGCGACAAGCGCGCTTGGCCCGACCGAGTTCGCCCTGCGCCTGACTCCCCTCGTCTGCGGCCTCGCCTCACTCCCTCTGTTCGCGATCCTCGCCCTGCGCACCCGGCCCGGATGGACTTCCGTGTTTGCGATGGCTCTCTTCGCTTTCTCACCGATCTTGATCTCCTACAGTGCCGAGGCCAAGCAGTACTCCACCGACGTCTGCGTGTCCCTTGCTCTCACCCTCATTGCCCTGGGGCTGAGGAACGCTCCGGAGAGGAGTTCCCGCTTCCTGCTCGCCGGGCTCGCCGGGGCCACCGCCGTCTGGTTTTCGATGGGTGCGGTCTTGATGGTTGCGGGGCTCGGAGCGGCCCTGGCCGTGCTCGCCCTCCGCGAGGGGCGGGTACGCCTGCCCGCGCGCCTGGCCGGAATGCTCGGACTCTGGGCCGCGAGCGCCGCGGCCGCTGTCGCTCTCGGGTTCCACAGCCTGACGCCCGCGACGCGTGAATACATGCAATACTTCTGGCAGCCGTCCCTTCCACGACCAATCGTTGTGGCCCTGGTGCTGCTCGCCTCCCCAGTGCTCTGGAAGAAGCGCTCGGAAGCCGCTCCCCTGCTGATCGGACCCGCGGCGGTCGCACTCGCCGCCGCTGTCACGCATCAGTACCCCTTCTCCGGCCGAGCGATTCTCTTTCTGACGCCCGCCGCTCTGCTCGCGGCCGCGGACGGCGCAGGATTGATCGTCGACGGTCTGGCGCGCCTTCACGTGCCGCAGCCGGTTGGGGGCGCGCTCTTCGCGGTCTCGCTCGCCGTCGCCACCGCCTGGAATCCGCCGGTCTACCGAAACGAGGACACGCGGCCCATTCTCGCCACCCTCGCGTCGAGGCGGCAGCCCGGGGACGTCATCTACGTCTACTACGGAGCCGAGAGGGCGGTGCGCTTCTACGGGCCACGCGTCGGAATCGAGCCTTCGGAGGCAACATTCGGAGGCTGCCACCGCGGGCAACCGCGCGAGTACCTGCGGGAACTCGAGCGGTTCCGCGGCCGCCCCCGCGTCTGGGTCGTTTTCGCTCACGCGAGCCCGGCGGAGCAACGGGCCATGAGGGGTTACCTCGGACGCATCGGGAGGCGGCGCGCGGGGTTCGAAGCCGTCGGAGCCGCGGCCGAGCTGTACGACTTGAGCGAGCCCGAGCGCCTGCAGGCCTCGACTGCCGAGACGTATCCCGTCTCTGAAGGGAATCCGGAGGTCGGCAAGCAATACGGGTGTGGCCACGGTCCGCTCGCCGCGACACCCCTCAACTGGAAGTGACGACGGCCTCAGCTCTTGCCCTGCCGCTCCATGATTTCACCGGGAGCGCCGAGCCCCTGTCGTCATTCTCGCGAGGACGGCGGGCGGGAGACCGCGAACCTCGTCGCGAGCAAGGCGTCGAGCTTCTCGAACGAGATGGGCTTGGAAAGGTAGTCGTCGAACCCGCTGGCGACGGCCCGGTGCAGATCGTCGGGGTGCGTGCGGCCCGTCAGCGCGACCAGGGTGACCTCTTCTCGGGGCAGCAGGCTGCGAATGCGCTCCGCCACCGCGTACCCGTCGAGCCCCGGCAATCCGAGGTCGACCAGCGCCACCCGCGGCCTCCCCGTGAGCGCGCGCTCGATGCCCTTGATACCGTCCTCCGCGACGTCCACGAGATACCCCGAGGACTCCAGGAGCTCGCGCAGCCCTTCGCGGACGTCTTCGTTGTCCTCGACGACCAGGATCTGCGGCCGGGAGCTCGAGGACTCTTCGAACGGGGTCGATCCGGGGGCTTCGCGATGCGCCAGGCGGCTGACGGCGATCAGGAGATCCACCGGCTCGAACGGCTTGGCGAGGTGCATCTGGAAGCCCGCCGAGAGCGATCGGATCCGATCCTCCTCCCGCGCGTACGCGGACACCGCGAGCGCCGGAATCACCCGGGTCTGCAGGTTGCTTCCCTGCCGGATCTTCCGGAGAAGCGAGTAGCCGTCCTCCCCGGGCATGCCGATGTCGCTGACCAGAACGTCGGGGCGCACCGACTTGATCGCCTCCAGCGCCTCCGGGACCGAGCCCGCGGCTTCGACCTCGCAGCCGGCCGAACGCAGGATCTCGGCCATCAGATCGCGGCTGTCCCATTGGTCCTCGACCAGCAGCACCTTGACGCCCGCGAGCGACCCCGGCTCCCGTTCCGGCGCGGCGGAGCGCGGCGCCGGCTCCCGACGCGCCGCCCGTTCGATGCCGAGGGCGACGGAGGGCAGGAGAACCCGAAACCGGGAACCGAGGCCCTGACCCGGGCTCTCCGCCGCAATGGAGCCTCCGTGCAGCTCGGTCAGGTGACGCGCGATGGCCAGCCCGATGCCCAGCCCGCCGTGCGAGCGCGTCCTCGAGCTGTCGGCCTGCCAAAACCGGTCGAAGGCGTGGGCCAGGAACTCCTGGGACATGCCTTGACCTGTGTCGCCGACCTCGACTTCGAACTCGCCGTCCCGGCGGCGCAGCGCGACGGTGACGCGGCCCCAGGCCGGCGTGAACTTGATGGAGTTCGAGATGAGGTTCCAGATGATTTGCTGAAGCCGGTCCGGGTCCCCGAGGATCCGGTCCTCTTCGGCCGCGACCTGGTTCTCGAACCGCATCTCGATCTGCTTTCCGTCGGCCGCCGGGCGCATGGAGTCCATGGCCGCGCCGATGACCGCGGAGAGCGTGGCGGGCTGCAGGGAGAGCCGGAGCTTGCCGGTGATGATGCGCGAGACGTCCAGCAGATCGTCGATGAGCTTGGTCTGGGCCAGGACGTTGCGCTCGATCACTTCCAAGGCGCCTCCGGTCCGCTCGGGGTCCAGCCGCCCCGAGCGCAGCAGCCGCGTCCAGCCCACGATGGCGGCCAGGGGCGTGCGCAGCTCGTGCGACAGCGTCGTGAGGAACTCGTCCTTCATGCGGTTGGCCTCACGCGCCTCGGCGTTGAGCGCGTTCTCGATCGCGATCGAGCTCATCTGGGCGAGCTGGGTCAGCACGCTCGCGTCGTCCTCCCGGAAGTCCCCCTCGCACCGGTCGAGCACGTGCAGCAGCCCCATGGGACGGCCGTCGCGTCCCGTCAAGGGGGCCGCGAGCCAGCCCGCCTCAGCCGACCGGCCGCCTGAGAGATAGCGGTCCCAGTCCGAGATCTCCTCGCCGCGCGGACGCCACACCGGGCCGCCGATGGTGGAGAGGAGGGCCACCAGCGCCGCGCGGTCTCGCAGCACGGGCCGCTCCCCCGCCTCCTCGCACTGCGGGGAGAGCGACACGGCGCTCCGCGCGGCCGACCATTTCTCCTCCGGCGCCGCCACGGCGACCGCCTGGTGGACTCCGAGGATGTCGCGGGCGAAATCGGCGACGACCTGGAGAGTCTGACCCGGAGAGAGCGCCGAGTTGATGGCCAGCGAGGCCCGCGTCAGCCGCTGGAGCTGGGTGGCGCGGTGCTCGAGCGCGGCCGCCTGCGCCTTGACCTGCGCCGCTTTCTTGAACAGCTCGACGAAGACCATCACCTTCGTCTTGAGGACCTCGGGGTCGACCGGGGCCAGGATGTAGTCGACGGCTCCGAGCTCGTAGCCCCGGGCCGCGTGGGTGTCGTCCGGGTAGGACGTGACGAAGATGATTGGCGTGTGCTCGGAGCTTTTACGCTGGCGGATCAGGGCCGCCGTCTCGAAGCCGTCCATTCCGGGCATGTGCACGTCGAGCAGGACGACGGCGAACTCCTGCTGCAGCAGCAGCCGCAGCGCCTGGCGCCCCGACGACGCCGTCAGGACGTTCTGGCCGAGATCGGCCAGGAGCGCCGACAGCGTCAGTAGCTTGGCCGGGTTGTCGTCGACGGCGAGGAGATTGACGCGATCCTCGGCCGCCGCCGGCCCCGCCCCGTTCAGCGGCACAGCCAGGAACGCAAGACCGAGAGCATCTGATCCGTGTCCACGGGCTTGGCCAGGTAGTCCCAGGCGCCCGCCTGCAGCGTCTTCTCGCGGTCTCCTTTCATGGCCCTCGCCGTCACGGCGATGATCGGAAGATCCTTGAACTTGCCGCTCTTGCGAATCGCCTGCATCGTGTCCTGCCCGTCCATGTCGGGCATCATGATGTCCATCAGGACGATGTCCACGTCGGGCGTCGTTTCGAGCTTGTGGATGGCTTCCTTGCCCGTCTCGGCCGAGATCACCTTCATCCGCTGCCGCTCGAGGACGCTGGTCATGGCGAAGATGTTGCGGATGTCATCGTCCACGATGAGGACCTTCTTGCCCGAGAGGACCTGGTCGGTCTCGTAGAGCCGTTCGATCCGAGCGCGGTGCGACGGCTCCAGGCTCGAGACCGGCCGGTGGAGGTGGAGGAGGGCCTGATCGACGAGGCGGTCGAACGAAAGGACCTCGCGAGCCGCCCCGCTGCGGCAGAGCCGGTCGAGGCGCTCCCGCTCCGGATCCGAGATCGCCCCGACCTCGGGCAACCACAGCACGACCGGAATCCGCCGCGTCCCGCACTGCCGCAAGACCTCCGCCACGGCTTCGAAGTCGCGGACGCTCCGCCGGCCGGGATCCAGGACCACGCAGTCGAACGCGTGGGCGTCCAGAGCTCCGAGCCCCTCGGCCGGACCCGGAAGCTCCACGGCGGCCACGTCGCCGTCTCCGATCGCTTCCAGGATTCGCGCGCGCGTCGGTGGGTCTGGGCTGATGACCATGAGCTCGCTCCGGCGCCGGTCCAGCGCGCGGCGGATCTCGGCGAAGACCTCCTCGAGCGTCTCGCGCGTGTTGATCGGCTTCTGAAGCACCCCGATGGCGCCCATCGGGAAGGCCCGCTCGGTCTCCTCCGCCGTCGTGATGACGTAGACCGGGATGTGCCGCGTGCGAAGGTCGTTCTTCAGGCGCTCCAGCACTCTCCAGCCGTCGATGACCGGAAGCTGGATGTCGAGGGTGATCGCGTCGATGCGTGGCTGGCTCTGGACCAGGCTGAGGGCATCGGCGCCCTTCGTGGCGACGAGGGCCTTGAAGCCGCTCTCGTGCGCGAGGTCCACCAGGACGCGGGCGAAGTTCTCGTCGTTCTCGACGATCAGGAGAACGCGGTCCGCCGACCCGATCCGCGCGCGGTCGTCCGGGACCTCGACCGACTCGAGCGCCGGCTCGGCCTGAGAGTGCGCCGCGTCGACGTCGGACATGACTGAGACGATGCGCGACTGCGGCTCGTCCACCGCCGCGCGAAGGGCCTGCGGCGGAGCGGCGTAGACCTCCGGGATGTAGAGAGTGAACGTGCTCCCATGGCCGGGCCCGCTTGCGAGCCGAATCTCGCCGCCGAGCAGGCGGGCGATCTCGCGGCTGATGGCCAGTCCCAGGCCCGTCCCGCCGTACTTTCGGCTCGTGCTGCCGTCGGCCTGCTGGAACGCCTCGAAGATGATCTGCTGCTTGTCTGCGGGGATTCCGATGCCGGTATCCGTGACCGAGATCGCGACCACCGACTCCGCGTCCTCGAGAGACTTCGAGCTCCATCCTTCCGCGACGGTCTCGATCCGAAGGGAGACGCGGCCCCGCTCCGTGAATTTGAACGCGTTCGACAGGAGGTTCTTGATGACCTGCTGCAGACGCTTCGAGTCCGTCAAGAGGGACTGCGGGAGCAGGCGCTCCGTGTCGATCTGGAAGTCCAGCTTCTTGGCCTCGGCGACGTGCCGAAACGTGCGCTCGACGTAGTCCAGCAGGTCCTCGAGCCGGAGCTCGCCCACGTCCACGACGACCGTCCCCGACTCGATCTTGGAGAGGTCGAGGATGTCGGTGATCAGCGCCAGGAGGTCCTTGCCCGACTCGTGGATCGTCTTGGCGAACTCGGTCTGCTTTCGGCTCAGGTTGCCGTCCGGGTTCCGCGAGAGCTGGTCCGAGAGGATCAGGAGGCTGTTGAGCGGCGTGCGCAACTCGTGGGACATGTTCGCCAGAAACTCCGACTTGTACTTGGACGTCAGCGTCAGCTGCCGCGCCTTTTCCTCGAGCGCCAGGCGGGCGTGCTCGACCTCCTGGTTCTTCTTTTCGACCTCGACGTTGCGGTCCGCCAGCAGGGCCGCCTTCTCCTCGAGTTGCTGGTTGCTCTGACGGAGCTCTTCCTGCTGCGACTGCAGCTCGCCGGCGAGCAATTGCGACTGTGTGAGGAGGTCCTCCGTCCGGGTGTTGGACTCGATCGTCTGCAGGACGATGCCGATCGACTCCGTCAGCTGGTCCAGCAGCGCCTCGTGCGAGGGGCTGAAGCGCTTGAAGGCCGCGAGCTCCAGCACGCCCTTGACCACTCCCTCGAAGAGGATCGGCAGAACGATGATGTTGGTCGGCGTCGACTTCCCGAGACCCGAGGAGATCGAGAGGTATCCCGGCGGCACCTGGTCCATCAGAACTTTCTGCTTTTCGAGGGCACACTGCCCGACCAGCGATTCGCCGAGCCTGAGCGACGGCTTCAGCGAATCCACGGCGCATGCGTAGCTGGCGAGGAGCTTGAGCCGCGGCTCGTTGCTCGTGGCGTCCAGCGTGTAGAAGACGCCCTGCCGAGCGGAGACGACCGGCGCGAGCTCCGAAAGGATCAGGCGCGCGACCGCCAGCAGGTCGCGTTGGCCCTGGAGCATGCGCGAGAACTTGGCGAGGTTGGTCTTCAGCCAGTCCTGCTCGGTGTTCTTGAGCGTCGTGTCCTTGAGGTTGCGGATCATCTCGTTGATGTTGTCCTTGAGCGCCGCGACCTCACCCTGCGCCGCGACCTTGATGGACCGGGACAGGTCGCCCTTCGTCACCGCGGTCGCAACCTCGGCGATCGCGCGCACCTGAGTCGTGAGGTTGGCGGCGAGCTGGTTGACGTTGTCGGTCAGGTCCTTCCAGGTACCGGCGGCGCCCGGCACGCTCGCCTGGCCGCCGAGCTGGCCCTCGACGCCGACCTCGCGCGCCACCGTCGTCACCTGCGCGGCGAACGTGGCGAGCGTGTCGCTCATGCTGTTGATCGTGTCGGCCAGGGCCGCGATCTCGCCCTTGGCCTCGAGGGTCAGCTTGCGGCGCAGATCGCCGTTGGCCACTGCGGTGACGACCTGCGCGATGCCGCGCACCTGGGAGGTCAGGTTGCTCGCCATGGAGTTGACGTTGTCGGTCAGGTCCTTCCAGGTTCCCGACACGCCGGGCACCATGGCCTGACCGCCGAGCTTGCCTTCCGTGCCGACCTCGCGGGCCACACGCGTGACTTCCGCCGCGAAGGAGGAGAGCTGGTCCACCATCGTGTTGACCGTGTTCTTGAGCTCCAGGATCTCGCCCTTGACGTCGACCGTGATCTTCTTGGACAGGTCGCCCTTGGCTACGGCCTTCGTCACGTCGGCGATGTTGCGCACCTGCGACGTGAGGTTGCCGGCCATGAAG
>JBASRI010000354.1:0-2962 GCA_049273755.1 Thermoanaerobaculia bacterium | reverse complement strand
CTGCTGGCCGAAGAGGGGCGCACCCTCCCGCTGCGCGACAATCCAGGCAACGCCTACCTGCAGGCTCTCGCCGAGACCGGAGCCGTCGGGTTCGTCGTGACGCTCCTTCTCGCCGCCCTGCTCGCGCGAGAGGGTCTCGCCGCGCTCGCGCGCTGGAAGACTCGGCCGCTCGAGGCCGGCTGCGGCGCCGCGATCCTGGGATTCCTGGCGGCCCTACTGTTGGGATCGCACTGGTTCGCTCCCGACGTGTCGCTGCTCTTCTTTCTGTTCGCGGCCGCGGCCGCCCGCGCGTCGGAGAGGGCGGCTTCGCCCGCGGCGATCCGGGCTCGGAGGCTTCTCGTCGCCGTCTATGCGGCGGCCGCGGCCGTCTCGGCGCTTTCCACGGCCTCGCCCGACGAGGCGTTCCGCTACCGCCAGACGATCGGATTTCACGGAAAGGAAACGGGGAAGGGCGGCACGTTCTACTGGACCCGCGGCCGCTTCGCGATCCGGCTCTCGCCCGGCCAGACGATGCGGATGGCGCTTGCCCACTTCACGCCGGAGGGCCAGCCGGTGGAGCTGGTCGCCGTCAGCGGCGGGCGCGAAGTGTTGCGGCGCTCCCTGGCGCCGGGCGATGCCGGCACCTTCCACCTTGCCGGAGGCGCGGCGAGCCCGCGCGTGATCGAGTTCTCGCTGTCGCGCACCTTCGTGCCCAGGCGGCTCGGGCTCTCGGGGGACCGGCGGGAGCTCGGGCTCGTATCGGTGTTCCCACCGTAACCCGGATTCTTCATAATCGGACCCGGACATGGAGTTCCAATTCCACCCCGCCTCGCGGCGGGGAGCGGTACGCAGCCTCGGCATCGGAGACCGCGGAGAGAACGTCGCGATCGCTCTCGCCGCCGCGGGGGCGCTGGCGCTGCTCTCGCTCTGGATCACGGTTCCGATGGCGGCGGTCCGGGCGTTGCGCAGCGACAGGTCCCCGTCTCTCGAGCGGGACGTCGAGCAAGCGCGGCGGCAGCAGCGGGAGCTCGAGCTCGCCGCCGCCGGATTGCGCGACCGGGCGCGCGAGGAGGCGGACCTGCTTTCCCGCATCGCGTTTCTCTACGGGGTCGAGCCGCGACAGTGGCCGCGCGCTCTCGCTCCGGAAGCGGGCACGCTGTCGGCCTCGGATCTCGACGGACTCGCCGTGGGCCTGGAGCGCACGCTCGGGTCCCTCGAACGCGCACGAGCGATCCTCGAGGCCAGGGAGGCTGCCGATCCGGCGCTGCCCGCCCGCACGCCGGCGCGGCTCCCGCTCGTGAGCGAGCTCGTGGAGCCCGCGACCCTCTTCGGCCCCCGCGTGTCGCCCTGGACCGGAGCCGAGGAATTCTTCGCGGGTCTCGACCTGGCGGCGCCTTCCGGCACCGCGGTCGTGGCTCCCGCCGCCGGGACGGTCGTCTTCGCCGGCCGCGTCGCGCCCTCGATGCACTCGAATCTCTCGCGCTTCGGCAACCTCGTCGTCCTCGCGCACGGCGCCGCCGGCGCCACGCTCTTCGGCCACCTCGGCAAGGTCGAAGTGCGCCGGGGACAGCGGCTGCGCGCCGGAGAGCGCCTGGGGACCGTGGGCGCGACCGGTTGGGCGATGTCGCCCGTTCTGCACTACGAGTTCTGGCGCAACCGCGGCGGCGGGCTCGCTCCTACCGATCCGCGATTCGCGATTCTGGATCGCCGCCTGGGTCTTGCGGCCCCGTCGCTCGAGGCGATGGCGGCCACCTCGTCGCCCGGACCGTTGGAGAGACCTCCCGGACTCTGAGCGCCGCTGCGGTATCCTGAAGCGGTCCGTGACCGAGACTTTCGACCTGGCGGCGACGGCGTACGCCCGCTGGAAACGCGCGGTGGATCTTTTGCTGCGCGAGGTCGTCCGCCGGCGGGAGAACCGTCTGGCCGAAGAGGAGCGGGCGAGGAGCGAGCGGCGCGTGAAGAACCTGCGCCGCATCGTTCGCAAGGCCCTTTCGGACTACAGCCGGATCCAGATCACGCGCCATTAGGGGCGGCACGCGGTCGGCGGCCGAGCCGCGCATCGAGGCCGAAGGGCTGGGGCTTTCCGACGCGGATGCGCCGGAACTCGGGGTGCCCCGGATTGAGCACGAAGTTGCGCTCCTGAGGCACGAGCGCCGAGGGCACCGACAGGACGGCCGTCTCGAGCTTTTTCGCCCACTCGCCGCCGAGCCGGGCGAGTGCGTCGGGCGGCGGGTGGCGACGCCATCCGCGCGGGAGCTTCTCGGGATCGAGCCTCCGAACGCGCACCGCCTCCGGGATCTCGGCCTCGATCGCGACGAGGTCTTCTGGCAGGAGCGCCGGGTCGGCGTGGACGAGAAGCTCCAGGGCGGCCAGTGAGAGCGTCTCTGAGGCGTAGACGACCGCGACACCGCGGGGGTTCCAGCGCCCGCCCGTTTTGCGCGCGCCCTCGCCGTCGAAGGCCGCGTGCGCGCGCTTGCAGATGCGCCAGGCCTTCAACGTCAGCCGACGACGCCGTGGGCGAGACGGAGCAGGACATCCTCGACACGCTCCGCTCCGAGATCGGTGTCGAGCTGCGACAGAGGAGGCAGGCCGCCCAGCGCCCGATTGGCGGCGTGGAGCCAGAGGTTGGCTTTCTCGCGGCTGCCCAGGACGTCCTCCGCCAGCGTCACGACCCGGCCGAGGCGGAAGAGGCGGTCCGACTCGTCGGGAGAGAGGCGGCGCTCGCGCTTGCGGCGCGCGAGCGTGCGGGCGGGGATCCGAAGGATCGAGACGATGGCCGCGCCGTCGAGCGAGAGGCCCGAGGCCACGGCGGAAAGCGAGGCGTAGGGGAGCCCCGCGCGCACCAGGTCCCGGAGCTCCTCGGCGCTCCGGGCGGGAACGACGCGCGGGCCCCCGAGTGTGCGCACGACATCGGCGATTACACTCACGGCGAATCCTGCCACATGGCAATTGATATTATGCCATATGGCTGAATGGCCGGCGG
>JBASRI010000341.1:0-4948 GCA_049273755.1 Thermoanaerobaculia bacterium | reverse complement strand
GGCGATGTGGAAGACGAACGCCAATCCGCCCAACCCCTATGGTGATTTCAAGGAGCGCCGGTACGTCTACGAGGCCCGCGCCCACGTCGCCGAGATCCTGGCGCGCAGGGGGGACCTGGACGCGGCCGAGAAACTGATCGCCGAGAACCGGAAGTGGAACCCGAGCTGGGCTCCGTCCCGGCCGCAGGAGACGGCGGTCGCGGAGCTGCGCCGCGAAAAGGTGCTCGCCGCGGGCAAATGAGGAGCCACCCCCGGTGATGGAACGGTCCCGCCACTTCGAGACCCAGCACAAGCTTCTCCTACTCGAGACGCTCTACGACGCCGGCCTGTCGCTGTCGGCCCTGCCCGACGAGGAGGCTCTGGCCGAGGACGTGCTGTCGCGCGTCGTGGGCGTTCTCGACGCCTCGCGCGGATACCTCGCGACCTTCGGCGACGGCGGGGCCCGGCGTGGAGAGGCCCGGGTGGGCTTCCCGCGCAAGCCGGCGGAGGCGGTCGTGGCGCAAGACGAGTTCCTGCGCGACGTACTCGAGGCCGAAGGGGCGCTGACCCGCGAGAAGTTCAAGCTGCTGGGCCGGCCCGTTCTGACGGCCGTGGGCGCGCGCATCTTCGGGGGCGGCCGCCCGATCGGAGTGCTCGTGCTCGCGGACAAAGAGGTCCGGCGCGGCGGACAAGCGGCCTTCGACGAGGAGGACCGCCGGTTCCTGGTGTCGCTGGCGGGCCTCTGCGGCATGGCGATCGAGAACCGGCGCCACCTCGAGCGGCTCACGCGCGAGCGCGAGCGCCTGGAAGAGGAGAACCGGCGGCTGCGCGACGAGACCGGGCGCTCCGCAGCGGGGCGCCTGTTCGTCGGCGACTCGCCGGCGGCGCGGCGAGTCCTGGACCTCGTCTCGCGCGTGGCTCCTTCGCGCATCTCCGTCCTGCTGACGGGCGAGAGCGGCACGGGCAAGGAGCTCGTGGCGCGCATGATCCACGCCCGCAGCGACCGGGCTGACAAGCCCTTCGTGGCGATCAATTGCGCCGCGCTTCCCGAATCGCTGCTCGAGTCGGAGCTCTTCGGCATCGAGCGCGGCGTGGCCACGGGGGTCGAGGCGCGGGCGGGGAAGTTCGAGACGGCGCAGGGCGGCACGATCTTCCTGGACGAGATCGGCGACATGCCTCCGGCCCTGCAGGCCAAGCTGCTCCGGGTGCTGCAGGAGCGCGAGATCGAGCGGGTCGGCGGTCGGCGCCGGGTCCCGATCGACGTGCGCGTGCTCGCGGCGACGCACGCCCGCCTGCCGGAGCGGATCGCCAAGGGGGAGTTTCGCGAAGACCTCTATTACCGCCTGCGCGTGGTGGAGATCGATCTTCCGCCGCTGCGCGAGCGCCGCGAGGACATCCCGCGCCTGGTGCGGTACTTCCTGGAACGGTTCGCCGCGCGCGAGGGCAAGGACGTCCCGACGCTCGAGCGCGACGCGTACGCGGCGCTGCTCTCCCACGATTTCCCAGGCAACATACGCGAGCTCGAGAACCTGCTCGAGGGGGGCGCGGCCCTCTCGCAAGGAGGGTCGATCGGCCGCGAGGACCTGCAGTGGCTGCCCCGCCCGGGACTCCGGCTGGCCGAGGCTCCGGCCCCGGGTGAGGGGGAGGAAGACATCGCGGACCTGCGGGAGCTCGAGGACCGCCACATTCAGCGGGTACTTCGGATGGCCGGCGGCAACAAGAGCCGGGCCGCGCGGCTCCTGGGAATCAGCCGGCGCACGCTCTATCGAAAGCGCCAATTGGGACAATAAGCTACTGCATCTATTAGTCCCATATTGGTCACAAGTAATTTATAACAACTGACTTACTAATGTGCTTGGCGTGTGCTCCGTGAGTGGTGTGCCATTGTGCTACGATAGCTCTCGATGGACCGACACCTGCGAGGCACGGCTAACTCGTTCGGCTCCATTGGTTTGCAGCCGGTCGGCGGCTCCGTCGCGATCTGGCAGGACTCTTGCCCCTTCAGAACGGTGCAGTGATGAGAAAAGCTCTCGCAATCGGACTGGAGGCCTTCGCGCCGGCCAACCTCCTCTGGGGGCTGCTGGCCGGCGAGCTGTCGTTGACGCTGCTTCTGGCCGCGTCCGATAAACTGCCTTCCGTCTTGATCCGGTCACTGCAACTCTTCCTTCGGTTCTAGGAGCCGAGCGAGCAGGTCCCATGTCGCAGGGAGGATCCGCTCCGCCCGGGCTCGAGAGCACCGGCTCGCGGGAAGTTTCCATGACCATTCCGGTCGCCCCCGAGATGGAGATCGTCGCCACCTCCCAGGCCGCCGCTCTGGGCGAGTACATCGGCATGACGCGGGATAAGATCGACGAGGTCAAGCTCGCGCTCGTGGAAGCCTGTATCAACGCCTTCGAGCACGCGGACTGCCGCGACGAGCAGCTGCACCTGACGTTCCGCCTCGGCCGGGAACCGAAGGGGAGGGAGTGGCTGGAAGTGGAGGTCCTGGACAAAGGCAAGGGGTTCGATTCCTCGACGGTGGAGGAGCCCAGCATCGAGAAGAGCTTCCACAGCCATCGCAAGCGCGGCTGGGGACTCCAGATCATCAAGAGCCTGATGGACGAGGTCGAAATCTCGTCCGGAAAAACGGGAACGCGGATCCTGATGAGGAAGTACAAGTGAGCGAGTCCTGCAAGGTGTCTTCGGAGCGCCGGGGCGACGTCGCGATTCTCTGGACGGACGGCTACATCAACAACCAGGGGGGCGAGGAGATCGCGCGGGAAGCGTACGCGCACCTGGACAAGGGTGCGCGCGCGCTGGTCCTGAATCTCGAGAAGACCCGGATCGTCAACTCGATCGGCATCTCGATCCTGATCGAGGTCCTCGAAAAGGTCATGGACAAGAAGGGCGTGCTGGCCTTCTGCGGCCTGACGCCCACGATCGACAAGACGTTCCGCATCATGGGCCTGGCCCAGTACGCCGAGATCTACCCGACGCAGGAGGACGCGGTCCGCAGCGTCACGTCGCAGCCGGCCTGATCTCAGGGACATGAGCGCCCCGGTTCCCGCATCGCCCGCCACTCGCCTCGACGAGCTCTGGAGGCGGATCGGAGCGATCCTCGACAGCGATCAGCCGGTGTCGTCGCGCGTCGCGGAGGCGGCGCTCCTGGCAACCGGAGCGCGGGACGCGACGCTGTACCTGCGGGAACGCGACACCTGGGTGCGCACGGGCGAAAAGCTGTCGGGCGCGGCGGAGCCCGGCGAGATCCCGGACCCCCTGCCCGAAGGCGTCTTCCTGCGCCAGGGCGAGCTCTGGCTGCCGCTCTGCGCCGAAGGCGCAGTCCACGGGATCCTGAGGCTGGTCGATGTGCCCTCGGACCTGCCTCCGGAGCAGGTGCCGCTGCTCGCGTTTCTGTTGGGCTCGATCGTCGGAGCCCACGGGCTCGCCCGGCAGGTTCGTGACGCCGAGTTCGAGCTGAAGGCGCGCCTGCTGGAGCTCGAGTCGCTCTACGACCTGGGCCTCTCACTCGGCGGCCAGCTCGACCTTTCCGCCCTCGCCGACGAGGTGCTCTTTCGCTCGATCTCCCTGACGGACGCAGGCAAAGGGACGCTGGTCCTCGTCGAGGACTCGGGACACGTCCTGCTCGAGCGCAGCGTCGGCGGGGAGGTGCTGGCCGCCGCGGACGTCGCGTCGTGGACGCTTCCAGAAGGCGGCGTGATCAACAACGCCGCCGCCTCCGTGCCCACGGCGGGCATGAAGCTCTCGACCTGTCAGAAATGTCTGGCGGTCGCGATCTCGGTTCCGGGCCGCCGCCTGGGCGTGCTGGCCGTGGCGGACAAAGAGTCGCGCGACGGGCGCGTCCTCGACTTCACGCCGACGGACGCCCGCTTGCTCTCGCTCTTCGCGAATCAGGCGGCGGCCGCCATCGAGACCGCGCGTCTGCACCGCTCCGCCCTGGAGAAGGAGCGCATCGAGCGCGAGCTCGAGCTCGCCGCGGCGATCCAGAAGCAGCTCCTGCCGCGGGATCTGCCGGTGGTTCCGGGGCTGGAGATCGCCGCGAAGAACGTGCCGACCCGCCAGGTCGGCGGCGACTACTTCGACTTCTTCCCGCTCTCCGGAGGCCGCCTCGCGTTCCTCGTCTCGGACGTCTCCGGCAAGGGCGTGCCCGCGGCGCTCCTCGTGTCGACGGTGCACGCGGCCTTCCACCTTCAGATCGACGACGCCAAGACGGTGGCCGACCTGATCGGCCGCATCGACCGGCACCTCCAGCGCTACGCCGCGACGCGCAAGTTCTTGACGTGCTTCTTCGGCCTCCTCGAGCCGGACACGGGGACGCTGCGCTACGTCTCGGCGGGCCACAATCCGGCGCTGCTGCGGAGGAAGTCGGGGGGAGTCGAGCAGCTCAAGGCGACGGGCGTGCCCATGGGCATGTTCCCCAATGCCTCCTGGAAAGAGGAGACGATCACCCTGTCGCCCGGCGACCTGCTCTGCGTCTACACGGACGGCGTGACCGAGGCCCTGAACGCTGCCGAGGAGGAGTTCGGGATCGACCGCCTGGAGCGCCTCCTCCTCCGCGGCGCCGCCTCCGCGCCGGACGAGCTCTGCCGGGAGGTGTTCGACGAAGTCGGCGTCTTCGCCGCCGGGGTCCCCCAGTACGACGACCAGACGCTGATGCTCGTGCGACGCGTCGGTTAAGATCTCGGCGTGCTTCTGCTCCTGAGCCTTCTTCTGGCGGGAGCGTTGCCGCCGGCGGACCTGCTTCTGGAAGGCGGGACGGTCTATGCGGCGGCCGACGCCAGGCCGCGCAAGGCCTCGATCGCGATCGCGGACGGCAAGGTGGTCTTCGTCGGGGATCCGGCCGAGGGCCGGGCCCTGAGCAGGGGCACGCGCGTCGTGGACCTCAAGGGCGCCTACGTCTTTCCGGGCTTCGCGGACGCGCACCTGCATCTTCTGGGACTCGGCAAGTCGCTCGAGATCGCCTCGCTTCGAG
>JBASRI010000340.1:0-3050 GCA_049273755.1 Thermoanaerobaculia bacterium | reverse complement strand
GCGCCGGCCGGCGCCGTCGTCGGCCGCGTCGTCGCGAGGCAGGAGGCGCCCGTGCGCCTCGAACGATAAGGGGCACGACGGAAGGACGCATGTCCGAGGGCGGAGAGGAAGACTGGGTCGAAGTGGCCGCCGTCGGAGACGGCGAGGAGGCCGCCATCATCGCGGGGCTGCTCGAGTCCGAGAACATTCCGGTCGAGATCGAGGGCACCGCGGCCTCGCCTTGGCCCGAGAATCTCGGAGCGCTCGGCGCGAGCCGGGTCATGGTGCCGCCCGACCGCGCCGACGAGGCGCGCGCCCTGATCGCCGAGCGCGAGAAGGACGCCGACAAGAACCTTTCCGACGCCTCGGACGAGTAGGCGTGTAGCGGCTAGGGGCCGGGTCCCGCGAGCACCCTCCAGTTCGCCAGTCGCTCCGCGGTTTCCGTGCAGCGCCGCGCGGCGAGGCCGCACAGGAGCGCCGAAAGCTGGGCGCAGCCCTCCGGGTCCGCGGCCTCCAACGCGTCGAAGCGCTCGCGGGGCAGCTCGAGCACGACGGTGTCCTCGTGGGCGCGCGCGTCGGCCGAGCGTCCGAATCCCGGATCGAGCAGGGCCATCTCGCCGAAGATCTCGCCCGAATCGAGGAACCCGAACGCCTCCTCGCCTCCCGAGATCTGACGGGAGATGCGCACGCGGCCGCGCGCGATGACGTAGATCGCGTCGCCAGGATCGCCCTCCCGGAAAATGACGGCCTCGGCGGGGTAGCGCTTCTCCTCCGCGAAGACTGCGAAGAGAAAGCGGTCGGACTCGGACAGACCCACGGAGGTCAGCGACCGCGAGCGCTCCTCGAGCGAGAGTCGCTCCGGGCCTTGTGTGGCCGGACCCGAACCGGCCGCGGCCCCCGCGGGCGCCTTCGCGTCCGGAAAGAACTGCCGGAAGAGATCGTTCAACCGGTGCAGCCGCCGCGCGAGCCGGCCGCGCAGATACCGCAGCCACGCGGCGCGCCCGGGTTCGGGGAAGAAGAAGTCAGACGTGAAGCCGAGCAGGGTCACGGCTCCGCGGGCGCGCGCGTCGCAGGTCCGCGGCGCGCCCGTGAGCGCTTCCTCGCCGACGAGGTCTCCGGCGGCGGCGTCGCCCATGGGCTGATCCCCGACCGGCGTCGTGCGGACGAGCTCCAGGGAGCCCTGGACGACGAGAGAAATCTCGCTCGCGGGTTCGCCCGAGCGGTAGAGCGCGCTCCCGGTCCCGAGGCGGCGCAGCTCTCCGGCCTCCGCTGCGGCGAAGAGCGCGGCCCCGTCGACGCCCTTCAGCGCCGGAATCTCCGCGAGGCGGCGGGCGAGCTCCAGGGCTCCCTCCGAAGCACTTCCGCCCCTCCGGATGAGCGAGCGGAGAAGCTCTGCGGAATGGTCGGGCCACGCGACTCCGGGCGCGAAACGCTGTGCTTCGTCGGCCAACCGCGTGCGTGCCGCGGCGACGGCCTCGTTCCAGTTCGGGATCTGGCCCGGCGCGAGCGCCCGCGCGGCCCGCAGAAAACGGCGGTCCGTGGCGTCGGGCGTGCCGTCCGGACGCAGCAGCGCGGCTTCGAGCAGGTCCCACACGGCTTCGCCGAACCGTTTCTCGAGGAAGCCCAGGCGCCCGCGCGCCGAAGCAATCCGTGGGTCGAAGGGGTCCCGGCGGCGCGCCTCGTCGAGCAGCCGCCGCGCCTGGGAGAAGTCGTGCGCTTCGAGCAGGAGCCGCGCGACCAGCACGGGGTCGTTGCCGTCCAGTGCGTACGGACGCGCCTGGTCCACGCGGCCGGCTCCGATCAGGACGCGAGCCAGGGACGCTGCCGCGGCGGCGCGGTCCTCCGCCTCCAGCGTCTCGGCCAGGCGATACAGGATCTCTGCCTCGGGCACCAGGCCCGCCGTCTCGCAGTTGCGCGCCGCGGCGAGCGCACGCAACGCCGGCGACTCGGTCACGGCCGCGGCCCTTCGGCCGGGAGCCGCGAGGCGGAAGCAGCGAGCCGGAAGCTTGCGGAGACCAGTCTCACGAGAATCGACCGAGCGTCCACGCATTCGGATTCTATGGGACCTGCGCCTGCGTGCCTTCGGCTCCCTGCTCTCGGCTTCCGGTTTCCGCATGTTGTGCTAACTTTCCTCTCCGCATGGCCGCCCCCGTCGCCGCGCCCACCGCGCTGAAGCGCACGCCGCTCTACGACCTGCACCGTGAGCTGGGCGCGAAGATGGTGGACTTCGGCGGCTGGGAGATGCCGGTCCAATACGCCGGAATCCTCGAGGAGCACCGGGCCGTGCGAGAACGCGTCGGGATCTTCGACGTCTCGCACATGGGCGAGTTCACGGTGACCGGGAAAGACGCCCTCGCCGCGCTCCAGGGACTCACGCCCAACGACGTGGCGAAGCTCGCCGACGGCCGGATCCAGTATTCGGCCTTCCTGACGGAGCGCGGGACGTTCGTGGACGATCTGCTCGTGTACCGCCGGTCGGCCGACTCGTATCTGCTGGTGGTCAACGCGGGGAACACGCCGAAGGACTTCGCGTGGGCGACGGCGCGCGCGAAGGGCAATGTGCGGATCGAGGACCACAGCCCGCGCTACGCCTTGATTGCGGTGCAGGGGCCGGCCTCCGCCGCCCTCCTCGCGCGCGTCTCGGCGCCCGGCCCGTCGGACCTGCCCTACTACGGCTTCCGCGACACGACGGTCGCCGGAGCGCCGACGCTCGTTTCGCGCACGGGCTATACCGGCGAGGACGGCTTCGAGGTCTATTGCCGGCCCGAGGACGCCGAGGGCCTCTTCCGCAAGCTCCTGGAGGCGGGTCGCGCCGAGGGCGCGGCGCCGTGCGGCCTCGGGGCGCGCGACACGCTGAGGCTGGAGGCGAAGATGGCGCTCTACGGCAACGACATCGACGACACGGTGACCGCGTGGGAGGCCGATCTGGGCTGGATTGTCAAGATGGGCAAGGGCGCCTTCCTCGGTCGCGACGCGCTCGCGGCGCAGAAGGCGGCCGGCGTGCCGCGCAAGCTGGTCGGATTCGAGATGGTGGACCGCGGCATCGCGCGCCACGGCTTTCCGGCGAAGAC
>JBASRI010000316.1:0-2674 GCA_049273755.1 Thermoanaerobaculia bacterium | reverse complement strand
AACCTCCTCCCTCCCTTCGGTCGGGAGACTATTCGCGCCGCGAACGATAGCCACGAATCCTCTGATTATGGGCCTCGTGCCGCGAACAGGATCGACCCGTATGCATCGCTCGGACAAGTCCTTAGATGACCTGGGACAGGCTTCGCGGGCGGTGCGCCGCGGTGCTATCCTAAATGCCTCTGGACAAAGCCCGACAGATCCCCACGGTCAAGAGCAAGCAGAGCGAGCTCGTCGCTCTCCGGGGGAAGTGGTTCAAGGAGCGGACGCGGCTCTACGACCGTGAAACGGGTTTGCCCACGGTCGCCGTCCTCATCGACGACCTGAAGACGATGCTGGACGAAAAAGGTTCGATCTCGGTGTTCGTTTTCCGTCCCAGCTCCGAGGGCCAGGTCGAGGAAGTCTGGGGCTGGGAAGCCTACGACGACCTCCTGCTCGACTTCGTGCGGCGGCTGAAGGCTTTTCAGACCGACGGGATCGTGCCGGGCGGGACCTTCTGTCTGCCCTACGTGCGCTCGGACGAGATCATCCTCTTCGTCGCGTCCGAGGGCGGCGGCCTGGCCGAGGGCCCGGTGGCACTGGGCCAGAAGGCGGCCGAGCTCGATCAGCTGATCCGGGGCTACCTGGCCGAGCGCGCCGACCTGTCCGCGCGGTTCCGCTCCTTCGTGGGCGCGTCGCGGATCATGAAGGACCCCAAGCACCGCCTCGAGCGCATGGTGTACCGCGGGATCCAGGAGGCGCGCGACCAGGTCACGCGCCAGACCGTGCGGCAGGAGATCCGGGGCGGCGAGCTGCTCCAGGACGCCATCTCCCGGCGCGACATCTCGCCGGTCTTTCAGCCCGTCTTCGACCTGGCGACCGGGAACATGATCGGCATGGAGGCCCTTTCACGCGGCCCGCGCGGCTCCGAGTTCGAGAGCGGCGAAACGCTGTTCTCGCTGGCCGAGAGGACCGAGCTCCTGGTCCCGCTCGAGCGCGTCTGCCGGCAGCGGTCGCTCGAGGCCGCGGCGGAGGGCCACAACCGCCGGCAGATCTTCCTGAACCTCTCGCCGGCGGCGGCGTCGGATCCGGAGTTCCTCGGGCCGCTCTTCCGCGACCAGGTCATGGCCCTCGGGCTCGAGCCCGACCGCATCGTCCTGGAGATCACGGAGCGCACCTACGCTGTCTACGAGGGCCTCTTCCGCGAGGTCTTGTCCAAGTTCCGGTCCCAGAATTTCCGCATCGCCGTCGACGACGTCGGGACCGGATACTCCAACCTGTCCTCGCTCGCAGATATCGAGCCCGACTACCTGAAGTTCGACAACGTCTTCGTGCGCGGCATCGACCGGCGGCAGGTCAAGCAGGACTTGCTCGAGGCCCTCATGAGCTTCGCCCGTAAAATGCACACGAAGGTCATCGCCGAGGGCATCGAGACACGCGAGGAGCTGCGCGTTCTTCAGTCCCTGGGCGTGCCGTACGGACAGGGTTTCCTGCTTGCCCGCCCGATGCCCGTCGGCGAGATCGAGCGCTTCGCCTCGATCAACATCTAGGGTCGACGCCCGCAGCGTTGCTCCCGCGGCCGCGGGCGTGATGAAATCCGGAGAGTCCTGACCCTAGATTGGGCGCCCGCGAGAGCCTGGTTCGACGAGACCTGGCGGCCGGGAGATCTCGAGCTGGTCCAGTACCGGGAGGGGCAAGAAGGCATCGCTCCGCGATCCACGATGGCGTACGATTCGAGGCCGATCGAGGCGTGTTCCTTGCATTCGGAGGTTGCCATGTCCGCTACTCCGCTTCTTCTCGCCGCAGCTCTTCTCTTCGGGACCCAGGGGTCGGCACCCGCGAACCGTTCGTTCGAGGCGGTCTACGTCGCGACCGTCGAGGCGGTGCCCGCCGGCCTCCACCGGCTGGAGGTCTGGATCCCCCTCCCGGTCTCGACGGCGAGCCAGGAGATTCGCGACGTCCGCGTCGAGAGCCCGTATCCCGGCAGCACCCGCCGGGAGCGAGAGAACGGCAACTCCTACTTCTATTTTTCGGTCGATGATCCTCGCCCCGGGCCTCTGGAGATCCGTGTGCGCTTCCAGGCCGAGCGGAGCGAGATCGTGCGCGCCGCCAGGA
Organism: Thermoanaerobaculia bacterium; assembly: GCA_049273755.1. Classification (GTDB taxonomy): domain Bacteria; phylum Acidobacteriota; class Thermoanaerobaculia; order UBA5066; family Gp7-AA6; genus DAHUXD01. The sequence goes on along the minus strand of JBASRI010000316.1, from coordinate 583 downwards.
CGGGCGGAGATTCGCCGACGGGGGAGTCGCTGCAGCGGTACCTGCAGCCGGAGCGGTTCGTGACGCTTTCGCCGCGCGTTCGCGAGCTCGCCCGCCGGATCACCTGGGGCCACGATACCGCCGAGTCGAAAGCCCGCGCCATCTACGACTACGTCGTCAACACGATGGTCTACGACAAGACCGTGCCGGGTTGGGGTCAGGGAGACACGGAGCGCGCCTGCGACGTCCAGAAGGGCAATTGCACCGACTTCCATTCGCTGTTCATGTCGCTCGCGCGCGCCGAAGGAATCCCGGCTCGCTTCGTCATCGGGTTTCCGTTGAAGAAGGACGCGGAGGGGACGATCCCGGGCTACCACTGCTGGGCGGAATTCTATCTGCCGGGCAAGGGCTGGATCCCGGTCGACGCTTCCGACGCGTCGAAAGCGACTGACCCCCGCCGACGCGACTACCTCTTCGGAAACCTGGACCCGGACCGCATCCAATTCACGACCGGCCGCGATCTGCGCCTCGACCCTCCTCCCTGCGCCGAGACGCTCAACTACTTCATCTATCCGTACGCCGAAGGGGACGGCAACGCGTTGAC
>JBASRI010000301.1:0-4941 GCA_049273755.1 Thermoanaerobaculia bacterium | reverse complement strand
GGCCTTGCGCGTGAGCGACGCGAGAAGCTTCTGCGCGCGGGCGTAGTCGGGATGGCCTGGCGCGATCTGCCGGAGCTCGGCGACGGTCTCGGCGAGCTTGCCTTCGCGGAAGAGCGTGGTCGCGTGCTCGAGCGACGGCCCTCCGCCCGAGACGGCGGGCGCGGGCTTGGAGCCACCGGAGCGCAGCAGGAAGTAGCCTCCCACCACCGCGGTCAGAGCGAGCGCGCCCGCGAGCGCGAGGACGAACCGACGGTCCAGCGGCCGGCGCGGCGCCTTCGCCGCCGGCGCGGCTTCGGCCCGTAGCTCGCCGGACTTTTCGACGACCTCGGGCTCCGCGGTTTCGGCCATCTCCTCGGCCAGGATGTCGCTCGCCGGAGCCTTCCGCGACAGGTCGAGCCCCGCCGACGGGCGGGCGAGCTCCTGTTCGATCCGATCGATGTACGAACGCGCGGTGGCGTCGCTTTCGTCCACGGCCAGGACCTCGAGAAACGCCTCCCGGGCGGCCGTGAAGTCGCCGCCCTCGAACTTCTCGCGGCCTCGCTTCAGGCTCTCGGCGACTCGGCGGTTGCCCTCGGCAATGTCCTGGCGCGCGGCCTCGATGCGGCCGACGGCTTCCGAGTTGTTGATGTCGATCAGGAAGATCCGCGACCAGAACTCGATGGCCTGTTGCCGGTTGCCGGCGCGCGCCGCTTCGTCGCCCTTCGCCAGCAGCGAGTCGACTTCCTGCTGCGAGGAGGGTTCGGGAGCCGCCGAAGGCGGCGAGAAGGCCGCTGGCGCGGAAAACGCGTCCGCTCGATCATTGGGTGCGGAGAGGCTGCCGGCTCCGCCGGGGAGACCGGCGCTCCAGCTCTCTTCGGAGGGGGCGTCGTTCCAGAGGTTCGGGGGGCTGCCGGGGTCGGGTTGAGAGGAAAAGGCCCCTCCCGAAAGGTCTCCTCCCAGAGACAGCGGCCCGGTGATCGGGTCGCCCAGGTCCTCCGGCGGCGGCACGGAGGCGGGGCTGGGCTCGTCGAGCGAGAGGGAGTCGAGGCTCAGATTGTCGAGCGCGCCTCCGGCCGGCTCGGACATGGGGGAGTCCAGCGAAAGGCCCGGATTCGTTGCCTCTCCGAGCTCGGCCCCGCGCGGCACGGAGGGCGGGGAGGCGGCGAGGCGCCGCTCCAGCAGCGCGACCGCGGGATGCTCGGGGTCGAGTATCTTCATCTTGTCCAGCGCGGCGCGGGCTTCGGCGGATCGGTGGCTCTCCAGAGCCGCAATCGCGCGCTGGCGCGCCGCCTCGAACTGGGGCTGCGCGTTCTTGCGGTGGCGCGCCTGCTCGAGGATCGCGCCGGCGTCCTGGTTGCCGGGCAGCGCCTTCAAGACCTGCTCGGCCGCGGCCATGGCGGCGTCGAAATCCCGCGCGTTCAAGCTCTCGGCGGCGCGCACCAGCAGCCGGTCCGACTCGACGGAAGCCGCGCGCTCCTGGCGCGTCGGCGTTGCGGCGACGATCGCCTCGAGAGTCGCCACGTCGACCGCGGCCGCCGGGTTCTTGGCCTTCTCCATGAGCTGCCGGGCCGGCCCGAACCGCGGATCCATCTTCAGGATGAAGTCGCAGCCGATCACGCAGTCCTCGGACTTGCCCTCTTTGAAGAGGTTGAGCGTGTGCCGGAAGGTCGAGAGGATCTTCTCCCGGACCTCGCGCGGCAGCGAGGGGTTTCCGGGGTACGAGACCGGTTCGGCCATGCCGCTCATGAAGCGCTCCCTGTGGCCGCGGGGGAGAGCCCGGCTTTGGTTCTCACTATGCCGGAGATTATAAACTGCCCCGTCAGGAACTTCCGAGATGGCCGCGTTGATCGAGTGTGTTCCGAACATCTCCGAGGGCCGCGACCACGCGGTCATCGATGCCGTGGCCTCGGCCGTGCGGGGCGTGCCCGGCGTGCGCCTCCTCGACGTATCGTCGGACGCGGCGCACAACCGCAGCGTTCTGACCTTCGTCGGCGACGCCGGCGCGGTTCTTGAGGGAGTGCGCGCCCTCTTCGATGCGGTTCTGCCGCGGATCGACCTGCGCCGCCACCGGGGCGAGCACCCGCGCATGGGGGCGGTGGACGTGGTGCCGTTCATCCCGATCCGCGGAAGCTCCACCGAGGAGTGCGCGGCGCTCGCGCGCGAGGCCGGCGCGGACATCGCCCAGCGTTTCGGGGTGCCCGTCTATCTCTATGAGGAGGCCGCGAGCGCCGAGCACCGGCGCAACCTGGCCGACGTGCGGAAGGGGCAGTTCGAAGGCTTCGCCGAAAAAATGAAGGACCCGCGCTGGTCTCCGGACTTCGGGCCCCGCGAGCCCCACCCCTCCGCGGGGGCCGTCGCCGTCGGGGCGCGGCCGTTTCTGATCGCCTACAACATCAACCTGGGGACGCGGGACCTCGCGATCGCCGACCGCATCGCGAAAGCGATCCGCCACATGTCCGGAGGCTTTCGCTACGTCAAGGCGATGGGCGTGGAGCTCGCCGAGCGCGGTCAGGTCCAGGTCTCCATCAACATGACCAACTTCCGCAAGACGCCACTCCATCGAGTGTTCGAGTGCGTGCGCTCCGAGGCCGAGCGTCAAGGCGTCCCGATCGTCGGTTCCGAGATCGTGGGCCTGGCGCCGGCCGACGCCCTCTACGCCGCGGCCGAGCACTATCTGCGGTTGGAAGGGTTCACACCCGAAAAGGTGCTGGAAACGAAACTGCTCGAAGACTAACTCTCATTCCCTCTCCACCTCGATCCCATACCCCTTCAATTTCCGATACAGATTCGAGCGCTCGACTTGAAGGGTCTCGGCGGCGCGGGTCATGTTGCCGCGGTGGCGGCGGATCGCGGCCAGGATGTAGCGGCGCTCGAAGTCGTCGCGGGCGTCGCGCAGCGCGGCGTCCGGGGGAAGCGGGGCCGACAGTTCGGCGTCGCGGACCTCGGCCGGCAGGTCCTCGCGCCGGACCTCGTCGGCCGGGCAGAGGATCACGACCCGCTCGACGACGTTCTTGAGCTCCCGCACGTTGCCGGGCCAGCGGTAGTCCTCGAGGGCCTCGAGGGCCGGAGGGGACAGCGTCTTGGGCCGGTGCCCGAAGCGAGCCGAGGCGGCCCGAAGGAACTCCCCGGCGAGCAGAGCAATGTCCTCCCCGCGATCGCGCAGCGGCGGCACCGCGATCGGGACGACGGCGAGCCGGAAGTACAGGTCTTCCCGGAACGTTCCGCGGCGAATCTCCTCCGCGAGGTCCTTGTTCGTCGCCGAAAGAACGCGCGCATCGGCGGCGATGGCCCGGACGCCCCCGACGCGGGTGAACGTTTGTTCCTGGAGCGCGCGGAGCACCTTGGCCTGGGTGCGGGCCGACATGTCGCCGACTTCGTCGAGGAAGAGCGTCCCTCCGTCGGCTTCCTCGAACTTGCCGCGGCGGTCCTCGGTGGCGCCCGTGAAGGCGCCGCGAAGGTGGCCGAAGAGCTCGGACTCGATCAGCTCCTCGGGGATGGCGGCGCAGTTGACCTCGACCAGGCGCGCATCGGCGCGCGCGGAGGCGCGGTGAATTGCGCGCGCCACGAGCTCCTTGCCGGTTCCGTTCTCTCCGGTGATCAGCACCCGCGCGTCGGCGAGCGCGACGCGCGCGATCTCGGCGCGTAGGCGGCGCATCGGCGGCGACTCGCCCAGCAGCACAACCTCGGCCTCGCTCTGGCCGCGGAAGCGAACCACCTCGGCGAGCAGGTCGTGGCGCTCGATCGCCTTCTGGGCCGTCAGGATGACGCGCTCGAGCGAGAGCGGCTTTTCGAGAAAGTCGTAGGCGCCCAGGCGCACGGCGCGGACGGCGGTCTCGACGTTGCCGTGCCCGGAGATCATGACCACCGGTACCTCCCGCACACGGTCGGCCGCGGCCTCGAGCACGGAGAGACCATCCCGATCCTTGAGCCAGACGTCGAGCAGCACGAGGTCGAACGGCTCCTCGCGGAGGCGGCGCAGCCCTTCCTCTCCCGTCGCGGCGGCGGCCACGGCGTAGCCCTCGTCCGCCAGGATCGCCGCCAGCGTCTCCTGGATCGCCTGTTCGTCGTCGACGACGAGGATGCGGCGCTTCTTCATGCGGCCGGCAACTCGATGATGAACCGCGCGCCGCGAGGCCGGTTGTCCTCGACGCGGATGCTGCCGTTGTGGTCGGCGACGATGCGGGACACGATGGCGAGGCCCAGACCCGTACCGCGGCCCTTGGTCGTGAAGTCGGGCAGGAAGAGGCGCTCGCGGTCGCGCGCGGGCACGCCATGGCCGGTGTCGGCCACCTCGAGCGTCACACCCCCTTCGTGTGCCGCCAGACGCACGACGATCTCTCCCGTCTCGCCGCAGGCCGCGAGCGCGTTGTCGATCAGGTTGATCAGCGCGCGCTTGATCTGATCGGGATCCACGCTCACGGCGCCTTCCGGAAGGCGCGATTCGACCCGAATCGCGACGCCCTCCCGCGCCCCCTCGAACAGGCGGGCCGCCGCGCGGGCCAGGGCCGGAAGGTCCGTCGGCTCGGGGCGCATCTCGGGCAGGCGCGCGAAGCTCGAGAACTCGTCCACGAGCGACTTCAGGAAGTCCACCTCCTCGACGATGATCCGGGTGCCTCGCTCGATGGCCCGAGGCAGGTCCGGGTCGCCCGTCTTGAGGCGCCGCGCCATCCTCTCGGCCGAGAGGCGGATGGGAGTCAGGGGGTTCTTGATCTCGTGCGCGACGCGGCGGGCCACTTCGCTCCAGGCCGCGAGCTTCTGCTCGCGCGCGACGTGCGTCGTGTCCTCGATCGCGAGCACGAAGCCTCCGCTCTCGCCGGCCGCCGCAGCCAGGGGGCGCAGTGCGACCTCCAGGCGTCGCTGGCCCTCGGGGCCGGCCAGTACGAGCTCGGAGGCCCCCGGAGTGTGCCCGTCGCTGCGGCGCGCGCGGGCGGCCTCGATACAGTCGGCCAGAGGCGCGAGATC
>JBASRI010000299.1:0-5138 GCA_049273755.1 Thermoanaerobaculia bacterium | reverse complement strand
CACCTCGAGGCCGCGGGAGGCCGCCGACGCGACGTACTCCGCGGTCTCCTTGGGGGTCCGGTGCGCCGAGAGCACGCGGCTCTCGCTGGCCACGCCGAATTTGACAAGCGTTTCGGAGACGTTGCGCATCGTCTCCCAGTCCGACTTGGATCCCATCAGAATCCCGACGAGGGGCTTGTCCATCCTCACTCTCCCTGGCCCAGCGAGTAGCCCCGCTCGCCGTCGAAGGAAAAGAGGCCTTCGGTCTTGACGAACCCGAGGCCGGCGGCGTCGAGCCGCGAGAGCAAGCCGACGACCTCGGAGCCCGCGACGGCGCCGCCGTTGGCCGCGAGAAACCGGCAGCGGCTCTGGTCGGACCGGACGGTCTCCGGCAGACCGTTGGGCCAGACCTTGATGCCGCGCGCCGTGATCATCGTGAGCTGGAACTGCGGCCCGGCCAGGGGCTGGAGCTTCTCGGCCAGGGCGTCGGTGTCACGGCTCGGCCAGGCCACGTAGACGTCCACGCCGACGCCGACTTGCTCGGGCTTCGGGCGCGGGGCCGCCGCGGCCTTCGCGGGGGCCACGGCCTTCGGGGCGGCCGCGTAGGACACGGCTTTCAGCTTCTCCGGCCGCTTCCCCAGGCGCGCGACGACGGCCTCGGCGAACTCCCTGGTGCCGACCTTCTGGCGGCTGACGCCTTGCTCGTAGACGTCGTAGGTGTGGACCCCATCCTCGATGGTCTTGAGCCAGGCGTTGTGAACGCGCTCGGCCACGTCCTGCTGGCCGATGTGGACCAGCATCATGACGGCTCCCAGCAGCAAGCCCGACGGGTTGGCCAGGTTCTGCCCGGCCCGCCTCGGCGCCGAGCCGTGGATCGCCTCGAACATCGCGCATGCTTCGCCGATGTTCGCCGAGCCGGCGAGGCCCACCGACCCCGCAATCTGGGCGGCGACGTCCGAAAGGATGTCCCCGTACAGGTTCGGCATCACGATGACGTCGAAAACCTCCGGGGAATCGGCGAGCTTGGCCGCGCCGATGTCCACGATCCAGTGCTCCTTTTCGAGGTCCGGATACTCCGCTGCGATCTCGTCGAAGACCTTGTGGAACAGGCCGTCGGTCATCTTCATGATGTTGTCTTTGGTGAAGCAAGTGACCTTCTTCCGGCTGTTCCTCCGGGCGTACTCGAACGCGTAGCGGACGATCTTCTCGGAGCCGGGGCGCGTGATCAGCTTCAGACACTCGTAAACGTCCGGCGTGAGGCGGTACTCGATGCCGGCGTAGAGGTCTTCCTCGTTCTCGCGCACGATGACGACGTCCATCACCGGGTGTTTCGTGGCGACGAATGGGTGGTAGGACACGCAGGGCCGCACATTGGCGTACAGGCCGAGGGTCTTTCGGGTCGTGACGTTCAGGCTCTTGAACCCTCCGCCCTGGGGCGTCGTGATCGGGGCCTTGAGGAACACCTTCGTCCGGCGCAGCGACTCCCAGTCGGACGGGGCGATGCCGGACGTGTTGCCCGACAGGTAGACCTTCTCGCCGATCTCGATCTCTTCGATCGCGAGTCGGGAGCCTGCCCCCTTCAGAATGTGGAGGGTCGCCGCCATGATCTCGGGACCGATGCCGTCGCCGCGCGCGACGGTGATGGGCGTTTCGTTGGCCATGTCGTGCCGGTCTCGGCGAGCCCGAAACCTTATCATCGTCGCGGGATTCGGCGAGGAGATCCCGCCGAGACACTGACCGCCGCGCGCTACGCCCTCGACGGCGCTTGGATCGCGGCCGGGACCTCGGCGCCGGTCTTTCCGCCGACGGAGCTCGTGGCCGAGGCGGCGAGAGCGGCGCGCTCACTTTCGAGATCCATCCGGAGGCCTCACCCGCGGCGGCGGCCGCGGATCTCGCGCTGGCCTGTCCTGCGGAGCAGGTCCTGGAGGGCGCCGAAAGGCTCTTCCTTCGCGGAGACCTCGCCTGTGAATCGGGTTTAAGCTTGGGCTTTGTGAAGAAGGCCCTCTGGGTCGTCCTGGCGGTGGGAGTCGCTCTGGTCGGGGCATGGGGGTACGGGGAGCTCGTCCGGCGTGAGAACGATTCCGGGGAACCCCTGCGCCTGCTCGCCGTCGCCGAGGAGCAGAGCCTCGCGCTGTCCTTTTCGCGAAAGGGCCGGCTGACGACCCGCGTTCCGGAGGAGGGCGAGACGATCGCCGCCGGCCAGGAAGTGGCGCGGATCGAGGAGCCGGGGCTCTCGGAGGACGCCTCGGACATCGAGCGCCAGATCTCGCAGGTCAAGGCCCGAGACAGGACGCGGGTCGAGGAGATCGGCAAGCTCCGCGCCCAGTTCGCCTCGGTGTCGGCCGACGAGCGCCGGATCGGCAGGCTCGTGCACGAAGGCGTCTCGTCGCCGGCGAGCCTGGAGTCGCTGCAGCACCAGCGCGAGGCGCTGGCCGCCGAGATGCGCGCGCGCGAGGCGGAGAAAGGGCAGCTCGACGCGGAAGAGCAGTCGCTCCGCGTGCGCCTCGAGAAGATTCGCGTGTTCGAAAAGGAGGGGATCCTGCGCTCGCCCTCCGCGGGCACGGTCCTGACGCGGCACCGCCGCATGGGCGAGTGGGTCGAGCCCGGGCAGCCCGTCGTCACGCTCCAGATCGACGCGCCCTACCTGCGCGCGGAGGTTCCGGAGGAGCGCCTGTCCTCCTTCGCCGTGGGGCAGACGGTGACCGTGTGGCCGCAAGCCCGGCCCAACGCCCGCTTCCAGGCGCGGATCGCATCGATCAAGCCGCGCTCGGAATTCGCCACGCGCAAGAACTGGGGGCTCCAGAGCCGCGACCTGCAGACGTTCTCCGTGCGGCTCCAGCCGCTGAACGCCACGGTCGTGTCCGGCCAGACCTTCGTCGTCGAGGCGGGCGGCGGGCACCCAAAGGCGTGATCCCGCCGATCGAGGTCGACAAGCTCACCAAACGGTTCGGCGACTTCCTCGCCGACGACGGCGTGTCCTTCTCCGTCCGCCGGGGCGAGACGTTCGGGCTGCTCGGCCCCAACGGCGCCGGCAAGACGACGCTGATCCGGATGCTGACGACGCTGCTGCCCCCGACCTCCGGGACCGCCCGGGTCGAGGGCTACGACATCGTGACCGAGAAGCCGGCGGTGCGTCGCGCCATCGGCACCGTCTCCCAGGCCCAGACGACCGATGAGAACCTGTCGGTGCGCGAGAACCTGTCCGTCCAGGGCAAGATGTACGGCCTCTCGGGACGCCTGCTGCGGGAGCGCGTGGAGCGGCGCTTGAAGCAGGTCGGCCTCTGGGAGCGCCGCAACCAGATCGCGCGGCAGCTCTCGGGAGGCATGCGCCGCCGCCTCGAGATCGCCCGGGGGGTGCTCCACTCTCCGCGCGTCCTGTTTCTCGACGAGCCCACCACGGGTCTGGACCCCCAGAGCCGGCGCTCGATCTGGGACATGTTCGACGACCTGCGGGAACACGACCCCGACCTCGCCATCATCCTGACCACCCACGCGATGGAGGAGGCGGACTTCCTCTGCGACCGGATCGCGATCATGGATCGGGGCAAGGTGCTCTGCGAGGATTCGCCGGAGTCCCTGAAGCGCGGCCTCGAGACGGGCGAGCGCGTGGAGCTCGAAACCGACCGCGCCATCGCCGCGGCGGACCGCGAGGCTCTGGCCTCGGCCGGCGTGGCACGGACAAGGTTCCCGTCGGCGACCACCGTCCACCTCTACGCGCGCCCGGGCGAGGGCACGGGCCGGCGGGCCGCGCGCCTTCTCGAGGACCGTGGCTACCACATCGTGCACCTGACGATCGCGCTGGCCACGCTCGAGGACGTCTTCTTCTCCTACACGGGGCGGGCCCTGCGCGAGGCATGAGCACCGCCGCGCGAAACGAACGGCCTCCGGCGCGCGGGCTGCGGCTCGCGCTGCTGGGCATGGCCGCGATCGGGCAGCGCGCGTTCCTGACCCTGTGGCGTCAGCCGGTGCTCGTGGTCTCGACGATGATCTTCCCGATCGTCTATCTCCTCATCCTCGGCAACGCGATGAACCGGCCGCTCGAGCACGTGCCGCTGGCCGTCGTGGACGAGGCGGGCAACGCGTACGCCGCCGAGTGCCGCCGGGGCGTGCTCGCGCTGGAGAGCGGGCGCCAGCTGGTCGACGCCTCGTTTCTTTCCGACCGCGGCGCGGCGCTGGACGGCCTGCGGCGGGGCCGGTACCGCGGCGTGTGGGTGCTGCCGTTCGGTCTCTCGCCCGCGGGCCCGGCGCCATCGTTCATCGGGGACAACACGGACCGGTTTTCGTTCGAGGCGCTCGAGTCCGCGCTGCGGCAGATCTGGCAGGAGGTCTCGGCGCCCAGAGACACGCCTCCGGTTGCGGCGGCGGTCCGCCTGGAGGGGTACCCGTACCTCGATTACCTCACGTACCTCGGGCCCGCGATCGTGTGCCTGGCGATCTTCATGGGCTCGATGGTCTCGGGCGGCCTCCAGGTCCTGGAAGACCGCATGTACGGGTATCACGAGGGGTACCTCGTCACGCCGATCTCCACGGGGACCCTCGTCGCCGGCAACATCCTGGCGGGTGCGATCGTCGCGTCGATCGCCGGAGGACTGGTTCTGGCGTGCATCGTGTTCCTGTCGCCGCTGCCGCCGGCGGGGGGGGCGAGCCTCGCGGCGGCCGGCGTGACGGTGTTCCTGACCTCGCTTTCGATCGCCGCGCTCTGGTTTCTGGTGTTCGCCCGCGCGCGGAGCACGAGCCTTCTGCGGGGCATGTTCGGCATCATCAACGTCCTGGTGTTCTTTCCGTCGGGCGCGCTGTATCCGATCGAGTCGTACCCGGGGTGGCTGGCGAAGCTCTCGGCGATGGATCCGATGACCTACGGTGTTCGGTCGCTGCGCAACCTCCTGCTGCGCGGCGCGGCTCCCGCGTCGTCCATCGCGGACTGGGTCTTCCTGCTGACGTTTACCCTCGTGTGCGGGGTGCTGACGAAGGTGCTGTTCCGGAGAGAGGTGTGATTCTTGTCATCCCGAGGAGCGAAGCGACGAGGGATCCCTTTTAAGGCCATGCCCGGAGTCGAAAGGGATTAACGCCGAGCAAAGCTCGGCGTTGCCTACCGCCGGGGGCTTGCCTTTGGTGGTCGGCTGCCTCGCTGCGCTCGGGATGACAACGCGCCCTTACCC
>JBASRI010000348.1:0-16203 GCA_049273755.1 Thermoanaerobaculia bacterium | reverse complement strand
CGTCGAGGCGGATCGTGACGGCCTGGACCCCCGGCACGGCGCGGAGCTTCTCGGTCGCATCGCGGCGGATCTCTTCGGCCGCCTTCGGAGACTCGGTCGTGATCTCGAGCCGGAAGGAGACGTTGCCGCCGCCGACCGCGAGATCCTTGACGAACCCGAAGGAGACGATGTCGCGCGAGAGGCCCGGAAACCGGACGGTCCGAAGAACCTCGAGGACCTTTTCCTCCGTCAACTCCGCCGTCGCGGTCATCGCGCCTCCGATTCCGGATTGTATGCCACGGCGGCGCGCGCCTCGTCGCGCAGGGAGGCGATCTCCTCGCGCAAGCGCTGCGTCACCGCCGCGCGGTCCCGCGGGGTCGAATCGCTCACGTCGATCGGCGCGCCGACCGCCATCGCGACCTCCGAGGGCGTGATCGTGAAACCGCCGCGGCGCTGAATCCGGAACGTGCCCGCCAACCCCAGCGGCAGGAGGGGCAGGCCGGCATGGATCGCGAGCAGCGCCGCGCCCGCCTTGAACGCAAGCAGCTCCCCCGTGCGCGTACGCGTCTCTTCGGGGAAGACGATGAGCGATCGGCCTCCGGCCAGCCGCTTGAGCGCGACGTCGATCGTCGCGGGGCTGCGGCCCCGGTCCCCCCGGTCCACGGGAACGAAGCCCGCCGCCGCGATCGCCCAGCCCAGGATCGGGAGGCGGAAGAGATTGCGCTTGGCGAGGAAGCGCAGCGACAGCGGCACTGCGGCGAAGAGCACGAGGATGTCGTAGAAGCTCTCGTGGTTCGGCGCCACGACGAAGCTCCCCTTGTTCGGAAGCCGGTCGGCGTGGAGCACCCGGACCCGCACGCCCGACGCCGCGAGGATGATCCGGGACCACAACCGCGCGATTCGGAGCGCCCATTCGCCACGCGGAGGCAGGAGGGCGAGCGGGATCGCCGGGATTCCCAGGACGATCGTCGCTCCGGCGATGACGGCCCAGATGCCGAGAGAGCGCACGAATCCCACGGCGCGGGATGGTAGCAGAGCGACAAGTCTCGACCCGCCCGGCGTTTACATGAGACGGAGCGGCAGCGTAGAATGCCCCGTCCCCATGACGCAACCCCAGCCGTCCGCGACGGCGATCTTCTATCGCAACCTGCGCTGGCTGCGGTTCGTGGACCGCTTCGGCCGCAAGGGCCAGCAAACGGTCGAGTACATCGGCGGCATGGCGCAGCTCCTGGCCCAGACGGCAGTGGCGTGCGTGACGCGCCCGTTCTACTCCAATGAGGTCATCCGCGAGATGGACGAGCTCGGGGTCAAGTCGCTCTCGATCACGGGCATCACGGCCCTCTTCACGGGCATGGTGCTCGCTCTTCAGACGGCGTACTCGCTCGAGGCGTTCGGCGGAAAGACGTTCGTCGGCCGGGTCGTCTCGCTCTCGCTCGTACGGGAGCTCGGTCCGGTGCTCACGGCGCTGATGGTCGGCGGCCGGGTGGGCTCCGGCATCACGGCCGAGCTCGGGTCCATGACCGTGACGGAGCAGGTCGACGCGCTGCGCTCGATGGCGATCTCCCCCGTGCGCCGGCTTGTGGTCCCCCGGGTGCTGGCGACCGTGATCATGATGCCCGTCCTGACGGCCATCGCGGACGTGCTCGGCATTCTCGGCGGCCTCGGCATCGCCGTGCTCGAGCTCCAGATGACGGCCCAGGACTACATCACCAGCATCTGGCAGCAGCTCTCGATCGCCGACATCGGCAGCGGTCTCGCCAAGACCGTCTTCTTCGGCCTGGCGATCGCGGTGATCGGCTGTCACAACGGCCTGCAAGTCCAGGGAGGCGCGGCGGCGGTCGGGCGCGCCACGACGCGCACCGTCGTTCTCGCCTCCATCTGCGTGCTCGTCTCGGACTTCTTCCTCACCAAGCTCTTCCTGGCGATCTGATGAGCGCGAACGCCCCCGCGACCGACCGGCCGACGGCGCCGCGCCCGCAGGGCGAGACGATCGTCGAATTCTCGAACGTCTGGAAGCGCTACGGCGGCCGCGACGTGCTCGCCGGCGTGGATCTGAGGATCCGGCGCGGCGAGGTGCTCTGCGTCCTCGGCCCTTCGGGGACCGGGAAGAGCGTCCTTCTGCGCCACATCAACGGGCTGACCCAGCCCGACGACGGGGACGTCCGGGTCTTCGGCCAGTCGGTGGTCGGGCTGTCGGAGGAGGATCTCGCGCCCGTGCGGCGGCGGATCGCGATGCTCTTTCAGGGGGGAGCCCTCTTCGACTCGATGAACGTCGAGGCGAACGTCGCCTTCCCCCTCCGGGAGCACACCGGCAAGAGCCCCGAAGAGATCGCGGCCCTGGTCTCCGAGAAGCTGACGATGGTGGGGCTGCCCGGCATTCAGCGCAAGATGCCGGCGGAGCTGTCGGGAGGCATGCGCAAGCGCGTCGCCCTGGCCCGCTCGATCGCGCTCGACCCGGAGCTCATCCTGTACGATGAGCCCACGACCGGCCTGGACCCCCTGAGCTCGGAGAAGATCGCGCAGCTGATCGTGGATTTGAACGTCCGTCTTCAGACCACCTCCGTGGTGGTCTCGCACGACATCGTCACGGCGCGCACCGTCGCCGACCGCCTCGCCTTTCTCCATCAGGGCCGCTTCCAGTTCATCGGCACCTTCGACGAGGCCGCGCGGGGCGGCCACCCGGTCCTCATGGAGTACTTCCGGTCGATGGGGTTCCCTTGCGGAACGGGAACCTATCAGGCCGTGAAGGAGGTGTGAGCCGTGGTCGGCGAACAGCAGGTCGGCCGCCGGTTCCGCGTGGGCCTCGTCGTCGTGATCGCGCTGCTCGCGACGATGGTGGGCATCTTCATGATCGGCCAGCGCGCCAACCTCTTCCGCAAGAAATTCCCGTACTCGACGCACTTCGAGTCGGCGGCCGGGCTGGTTCCGGGCAACGTCGTCACCCTCAACGGCGTGGTCGTGGGCAACGTCCTGGAGGTCAACCTCTCGGGAGATCCCGCCGACCGAACCGTGCGCGTGAACTACGACGTCGTGCGCCGGGCGGCGCCCATGCTCCGCAAAGGCACTCGGGCCGCGATCAAGACGCGGGGGCTGCTCGGCGACAAGTACATCGAGCTCGCGGGCGGACGGGTCGACGAGCCCGAGGTGCTCATCGGCGGCGAGATCCCGGCCGCGCCGGGCGCGGGCCTCGAGAAGTTTCTGGAAGGCAGCGGCGACCTGATGACCGACCTCGGGGCGATCGCGAAGTCGCTCAAGGCGATCCTGGGCCGCACCGAGCAAGGCGAGGGGCTGCTCGGCGCTCTGACGTCCGAGAGCGCCGAGAGCGTGCAGCTGGGCAATAGCTTCAACGCCACGCTTCACTCCCTCAACGCCATCCTCAAGAGAGTCGAGAGCGGCCAGGGCCTGATCGGGCGGTTGCTGATCGACGAGAAGTACGGACGGGAGACCAGCGCCTCGCTCGCTGCGGCGGTCCGCTCGGTTCAGTCGCTGGTGGCGAAGATCGACGAGGGCGTGCGCACGGGCAAAGGCGCGATCCCGGCGCTCCTCTCGGACCCGGAGGGCAAGAAGAAGGTGTACGCGCTGGTGGACAGCCTCGCCTCCGCCGCCGCCGGACTGGCCAGGATCACGCAGAACCTGGAAAAAGGCAGCGGGACCCTGCCGGTCCTTTTGAACGACCCCCGCCTCGGGAAGGAATTCACCGAGAACCTCCGGAATTTCTCACAACACCTCGACTCGATCGGCCGCAAGCTCGACGAGGGCGAGGGCACCGCCGGCAAACTGATCAACGACCCCGCGATCTTCGACGCCGCAGAGCGGCTCGTCGTGGGCGTCGACGAGTCGGCGATTCTGCGCTGGCTGATCAAGGACCGGCAGAAGGCCGGGATCAAGAAGGAATACCGGAACGCGAAGCGCGCCCTGACGCCCACGCCTTCCTCCGCCGCGACGCCGCAGTGAGAATCCTGATTACGGGCGGCGCCGGTTTCATCGGCTCGCACCTGGCGGACCGATGTCTCCGGCGGGGCGACCGCGTGGTCGTCCTCGACGACTTCAACGACTTCTACGATCCGGCCCTCAAGCGCGAGAACGTGGCCCCCCACCGGAACAACCCCGCGTACCGGCTGATCGAAGGCGACATTCGCGACCGGGAGCTCGTGCTCCGGCTCTTCGAAGAGGAGCGGTTCGACGCCGTCGCACACCTGGCCGCCCGGGCCGGCGTGCGGCCCTCGCTCCTGCAACCCGTGCTCTACGAAGAGGTCAACTGCATCGGGACCCTCCACCTGCTCGAGGCCGCGGTGGCGCACGGGAAGCCCCGCTTCGTCTTTGCCTCCTCCTCGTCGGTCTACGGGATCAACTCGAAGCTCCCCTTCTCCGAAGAGGACCCCATCGACCGCCCGATCTCGCCCTACGCGACGACCAAGCGGAGCGGGGAGCTCCAGGTCTTCAACGCGCACCACCTCCACGGCCTCCCGGCGGTGTGCCTGCGCTTCTTCACGGTGTACGGGCCGCGGCAGCGCCCGGAGATGGCCATCGCCCGCTTCATCCGCTGCCTGGAAGAGGGCCAGGCGATCCCGTTTCACGGAGACGGCAGCTCGCGACGCGACTACACGTACGTCGACGACATCTCCGACGGCGTCGAGGCGGCCCTGGAGCGCCCGTTCGGTTTCGAGATCGTCAACCTCGGATGCGCGCGCCCCGTCTCGCTCTCCGAGCTCGTCGCGGCCGTGGAACGGGCGACCGGCCGCCCGGCGCGCCTGGATCGCAAGCCCGACCAACCCGGCGACGTGCCCGTGACCTTCGCCGCGACCGAGAAGGCACAGCGGCTCTTGGGGTTCCAAGCACGGGTCCCGCTAGAAGAGGGACTCCGTCGGGCTGTGGACTGGTACCGGCAGTCTCAGGTTTCAGGACTCAGGTCTCAGGTCGGAGTTCCACTTGAGACTTGAGACCTGAGACTTGAGACTTCGAAAGACCGAGGACGCAAAGCCTCTATGAACATCTGCATGGTCGGAACGGGCTACGTGGGTCTGGTCACAGGGGCCTGTCTGGCGGATTTCGGAATGAACGTGGTCTGCGTGGACAAGGACGCCGAGAAGATCGCGGCCCTTGAGCGCCGCGAGATCCCGATCTACGAGCCGGGCCTCAAGGAGGTCGTTGCGCGCAACGAACGGGCCGGCCGTCTGCGTTTCACGACCGATCTGAAGGCGGGCATCGAGGAGGCTCTGGCCATCTTCATCGCCGTGGGCACGCCGCCCAGGGCCGATGGCTCTCCGGACCTGACGTTCGTGCGCCAGGTCGCCGAGGCGATCGCCGAGCACATGAACGGCTACAAGGTCGTCGTGACCAAGTCCACCGTGCCGACGGGCACGGGCCGCATGATCGATCAGATCATCAAGCAAAAGAACGGCCGCCACGAGTTCTCCGTCGTCTCCAACCCCGAGTTCCTGCGCGAGGGCTCGGCCGTGGCGGACTTCCTACGGCCAGACCGCGTGGTCATCGGCGCCAGCGACCCCCGCGCCATCGAGATCCTGAAGGAGATCTACAAACCACTGTACCTGCTGGACACGCCCGTCGTGATCACCGACGTCGCTTCGGCCGAGCTCATCAAGTACGCCTCCAACGGCTTCCTCGCCGTCAAGATCTCCTTCATCAACGAGATCGCGCGCCTGTGCGAGCTGATGGGCGCAGACGTGCATGCCGTGGCGAAGGGAATGGGCCTGGACCGGCGCATCGGACCCAAGTTCCTGCATCCGGGCCCGGGATTCGGGGGCTCCTGCTTCCCCAAGGACACGGCGGCCGCCGCCGACCTCGCGCGCCAGCACGGCCACCCCTTCCGGATCATCGAGGCGACGATCCAGGTCAACGCCGAGACCAAGGCCCGGATGATCGAGAAGATTGCCGCGCTGGCGGGGCCGCTCGCCGGCAAGACAGCCGCGGTGCTGGGGCTCTCCTTCAAGCCCGAGACCGACGACATCCGCGAGTCGCCCGCCCTCGCGGTCGTCGCGGACCTGAAGAAAGCCCGAGCCTCGGTGCGGGCGTTCGATCCGGCGGCGATGCCCAACGCGCGCGCCGTCCACCCGGACCTGCACTACGCCCGGGACGAGTACGATTGCGCCGCCGGAGCGGACTTCCTGGTGCTCGCGACGGAGTGGAACGCTTTCCGCGCTCTGGACCTCGAGCGCATGGGAAACGCCATGCGCTCGAAAACGATGATCGATCTCCGCAACGTCTACGAACCCGCCGAGATGCGCCGCGCCGGCTGGAGCTACGCCAGCGTGGGGCGGGGATGAAGGGGTGAGCATGCGCGTTCTGGTGACCGGCGGCGCGGGCTTCCTCGGAAGCCACCTCTGCGACCGCCTCCTCGCCGAGGGTCATGAGGTCATCGCGATGGACAACCTCCTGACCGGCAACGCCCGGAACATTGCCCATCTCCAGGAGGAGCGCCGCTTCCGGTTCGTACGGCACAACGTGGCGCAGTCCATCTTCGTGGACGGGCCGCTCGACGCGGTCCTCCACTTCGCTTCGCCGGCCTCGCCGATCGACTACCTCGAGCTGCCGATCCAGACCCTGAAGGTCGGGTCGCTCGGCACGCACAACGCGCTCGGCCTCGCGAAGGCGAAGAACGCGCGCTTTCTCCTGGCCTCGACGTCGGAGGTCTACGGCGACCCGCTCGTTCACCCGCAGCCCGAGACCTACTGGGGCAACGTCAATCCGATCGGCCCCCGCGGCGTCTACGACGAGGCCAAGCGCTTCGCCGAGGCGATGACGATGGCGTATCACCGCGCGCACGGAGTCGAGACCCGGATCGTCCGCATCTTCAACACGTACGGCGAGCGCATGCGGCCCCGCGACGGGCGGGTGGTGCCAGCCTTGATCGGCCAGGCTCTCGCCGGCGAGCCCCTGACGGTCTTCGGCGACGGCTCGCAGACCCGTTCCTTCTGCTACGTCTCGGACCTGATCGACGGAATCTACCGGCTCCTGCTCTCCGAGATCTCGGAGCCGGTCAACATCGGGAACCCCGCGGAGCTCTCCGTGCTCGACTTCGCCCGGACCATCCGCGCGCTGACCGGCGCGAAGAGTGAGATCGTCTTCAAGCCGCTGCCCGTCGACGACCCCAAGGTCCGCCAGCCCGATATCTCGAAGGCCAAGGAAAGGCTGGGCTGGCAGCCGAAGGTGAAGCTGGAAGAAGGCTTGAAGAGGACGATCGACTATTTCCGGCAGCTCGGCGGCTGAGCGTCTACTCGCCGTCGCTTCCGATCGCCTCCACCGGACAGGAGTCCTTCGCTTCCTGACACTGGGCCTCTTCTTCCGGCGAGCCGGGCTGCCCGGAGACGTAGGAGTATCCGCGGTCCTCGCTGCGTTGAAAGTTGGCGGGAGCGGTCACGCGGCAGACGTCGCAGTCGATGCACTGCGTGTCCACGTAGTACTTCCCGGGAACGTTCTCCATCACCCGGTCTTTGCGCTCCGCCATGAGGGCGGGAACCTTAGCATGGCCTCCGGCCGCGGCCAAATGAACGTTGGGTCAAAGCCGGGATGCGCGAAACTGGCTACGCTAGACTGCCGCGCGTGCGCAGAGCCGGCCTCGCCGCGCTTCTTCTTCTCGCCGGTGCCGCCTGCCGCCAGCAGCTTCTGCCCGAAGGGACGCGCGCCGAGCGCGACGTGGCCGCCGGGCGTCGCATCTTCGAGCGCAAGTGCGCCTCGTGCCACAACTCCAACGGCGACGGCAAGACCGTCGTCGCCGGGCACTTCCCGAACGCGAACCTGGTGGACGGCATCTGGCGCTCCGATGGGAGCCCGGCCGCGATCGAGTCGCAGATCCGGCGCGGCCGCGATCCCATGCCGAAGTTCGAGGGTAAACTCACCGATGAGGAGATTCGCCAGACTGTGGCGTACGTCGTCATCCTCTCGAACCGGGCCGGCGAGCCGGCCGGCGCGGCCGGGAAGCCGTGAGCCGCCGAATCCCCCTCTTCCCGCTACCGGGCGTGGTGCTGCTTCCTGGCACGATGCTTCCGCTCCACATCTTCGAGCCCCGCTACCGTGCGATGGTCGCCGACGCGCTCCAGGGAGATCGCACCATCGGGATGGCGATGTTGAAGCCCGGCTGGGAAGCCTCCGACGAAGACCCCCGCATCTACGAGGTGGGCGGCGCGGGAGAGATCGTGGAGTCCGAGGAGCTCGAGGACGGGCGCTACAACATCCTGCTCGAGAGCCGCTTCCGCTTCCGAGTCGTCGACGAGTCCCCGCCCGCGCCCTATCGCGTCGCCCGCGTGGAGGAGGTCCGTTCGGTCCCTTTTTCCGACCACGCCCAGCAGGTCCGCGTGCTCGCGGCCGCCACCACGCTCTTCGGCGAAGTGGCCCGCGACCTGGAGCTGCCACCGCTGCCTTCCGACGATCTCTCCGCTGAGCGGCTCGCCTCGGAGATCGCGCTGCGTCTCAGGTACGCCCCGCCGGAGCTCCAGACCCTTCTCGAAACCGACTCGGTCGAGTCGCGGTTCGAGACCCTCGTCGGACGAATGCTCGAGTGGAAGGGTCGAATGGAGTTCTTGGCGCCCTACCGCGCCCGGGATCTGGATCCCAGAAGGAACTGACGGGCGAAGCGCTTTGCGCCTTCGCCCGTCATCCCGAGGCGCGCAGCGCCGAGGGATCCCTTTGAAGCCGCGCGGTCCCCATGAAAGGGATCCCTCGCTCCGCTCGGGATGACGGGCGCGAGCCCGCCCGGGCCGCGCCCGTCAATTCTGCGACGCGTTCAATGCCCGCTCGTGCGCCCAGCTGCGAATCGCCTTGATCTGCTCCTCCATCGTCACGGCGAGCGGCACCGTGGCGGAGATCATGCGGTACATGTCGTCCTCGGACAGATCCCGCTTCTCGGCGTACGCGTCCACCACGGCGGAGACGACGGCCTGCTCGATCTCGGCGCCGTTCCAGCCGCTGGTGGCCTTGGAGAGGAACACGAGGTCGAACTTTCCGACGTCGCAACGGTTCTTCTTCAGGTGGATCGAGAAGATCTGCTTGCGCTCCTCTTCGTTCGGCAGGTCCACGAAGAACACCTGGTCGAAGCGGCCCTTGCGGATGATCTCGGCGGGGAGGAGGTGGATGCGGTTCGCCGTCGCCGCAACGAAGACCAGGGCGGTCTTCTCCTGCATCCACGTCAGGAAGCCCGAAAAGATCCTCGACATCGAGGCATCCTGCCCGTCGCGGTAGCCGCCCACGCCCATCTCGATCTCGTCGATCCAGAGCACGGCCGGCGAGACCGCCTCGACCGCCCGGAGCGCTCGCAGGAAGGTCCATTCAGGATTGTCCGTGCCGAAGACCGCGTTCATGTCGAGCCGGAAGAGCGGCAGGTTCCAGAGGGTCGAGATCGTCTTGACGCAGAGGCTCTTGCCGCAGCCCGAGATCCCCATCAGGAGAATTCCCTTGGGGATGGGGATCCCGGCGTCGAGGGCGTCCTTGGAGAAGAGAGCCTGTCGTTTCTGGAGCCAGGTCTTGAGGACCGCATAGCCTCCGACGTCGTCGAGGGAGAATCGCGGAGGGACGAACTCGAGCACGCCCTCTTTGCGCGACATCTGCTCCTTCTCGGCCAGGACCTCGAGGTAAGCGGTCTCGTCGAAGCTCTTGCGCGAGCTGAAGACCTTCGAGACGAGGTGGCCGACCTCGTCGGCCGTCAGGCCGCGCATCGCCAGCGAGAGGCGACGCATCGCGGCGTCGCCGACGTCGATCCCGAGGCGCTTCTTCAAGTGGCCCTCGAGGATCTTCATGATCTCGTTGTCGTCGGGCAGCTCGTACTCAACGACGTAGATCTCCTTTTTCGCCTCCTCGGGAATCGCCAGGCGCGGCGAGACGAAGAGGACGTGCCGGCCCCGGTCTTTCAGCGCCCGGTAGAGGTCGCGAATGCGCCGCACGATGTCAGGCCGCCCCTCGGCCGCGGTCGGAAAATCCTTCAGGAGGTAGAAGCCCCGGCCCGGCGCGGTCAGGATCGCCTCCAGGGCGCGAACAGGATTCTGAGTGTCGGGCACTGGAACGCCATCCACGACGAGGCCTTCGACGACCGACCAGACGCCGTACGGCGAGGGCGCGCCGTAGAACGTCTTCGCGAGATGCTGCGCGAGCCGCTCCACGCGCGTCTCTTCCCAGGTCAGCACGTAGATCAGCGGATGCCCGCCCAGCAGCGCCTTGCGGATGCGCTCCATCGCCTTCGAGGGCGCGGCGACCGGCACCGTCGCGGTGGTGGTGCTCACGCCGGGATTGTAACGCGCCTTCGCCGCCGGGGCGGTTACAATGACCGCACATGGCGAATCCCGAGCATCTGCGACTCCTCCTGTCCCCGGATTGGAACGAGTGGCGGAGGAAGAACGTCAACGTCACGCCCGACCTGACCGGGGCCGCGTTGACGGGCGCAGACCTCTCCGGGAAGGACCTCAAGCGCGCGGACCTGTCGCGGGCCGACCTCTCCAAGGCGACGCTCTCGGAGACGGACTTCACGCGGGCGACGCTCCACAACGCCCGATTCCAAGGCGCCTCGGCGCCGGGAGCCGTCTTCGAGCACTGCGCGCTCGACTTTCTGGACTTCTCGAAGGTGTTCCTGGCGGGCGCGCGCTTTCGCTCGGCCTCGCTCCAGAGCTGCGCGCTCGTCGGAGCGGATCTGGCGGGCGCCGACCTCTCCTTCACGCACCTCGAGGGCGCCGATCTGTCCGGCGCCAACCTCGCGGGCGCGATCCTGCGCGACGTCAACTTTCGGGGAGTCAAGATGGCCAACGCCCAGTTCGACGGCGCCGACCTCTCCCGCGCCATATTCGAGGGCGTGTCCGCAGTGCGAGGCTCGTTTCCGAACGCCAACTTCACCGGCGCCAATCTGAAGACGGCGGACCTCTCCGGCGCGGACCTGCGCCGGGCCAACTTCGCCGGCGCGATCCTCCGACAGACGTCCTTGAACGCTGCCGACTGCGAGCGCGCCGAGTTCCCCGACGCGGACCTGGAGCTCGCCACGGCCGTCGAGGCCAACTTCGCCTCGGCCGGGTTCGACCGCGCGAAGCTGCGCAAGGCCGACCTGCGAAAGGCCGTATTCCTGGACGCCGGAGGCGTCGACGTCAGCTTCTCCGAAGCCAAGCTGACCGAGGTGGATCTGCGTGCGGCGCGCTTCGAGAAGGCCACATTCCAGGGCGCAGACCTGTCCAAAGCGATCCTCCGCCGGGCGAACCTGAAGCCCTACACCTTCATCGCCGCGAGCTTCTCGGGTGCAGACCTCGGAGAGGCCCAGGCCGAGGGCGTCAACTTCTCGAGGGCCGACCTCTCTCTGGGCAACTTCCGGCTGGCCAATCTGAAGCGGGCCGACTTTTCGGGCGCGCGGGGCTTCGAGGCCGACCTCTCGGGCTCGCTGCTCATCGGCGCCAACTTCCAGGGCGCCGAGCTCAAGGACGCGGACTTTCGGTTCGCAAGAGCCATCGGCGCGGACTTCACGGGCGCCGACATCTCGGGCTCGGACCTGGCGAACTCCGATTTCACCGAGGCCAAGTTCAAGAAGACGAAATTCTGGGGCTCGACGGCCCGGCGGGCCAAGCCGCCCAAGGGCAAGGGAATGCTCTTCTCGCTCTCGACGAAGTTCTCCAAGGCAAAGGAAAAGAAGACCAAGGCCGCCGACGAGAAGGAAGCCAAGCGGCAGAGGCGCATCGCCGAGCTCGAGGCCGAGGCCTCGAAGAAGGCCCCGCATCTGACGGGAAGGCGCTAGAGAAGGCAGGAGACGGGAGGCCGGAGGGAATGCCGGTCCTGCCTCCTGCCTACTTCTTCTTCGTCGGGCTCGGCGCCGGGGGTGCCGCGGCGGCCTTCTCGAACGCGGCAGAGATCTTGTCCGCCGCATCCCGGTCGATGAGGAAGGCGCCCGGACGGCCGGTCACGCGCGCCGCCATCGCCCCGCCGCGCGGCGAGTACGCCACCGTCCACGGCGAGCCGTTCTTGAGCCGCACGGTCACCTCCGCCTTCGGCGGTTCGAGAACCTGCGCCTCGGCGGCGTCGAGAAACCCCTTGCTCTTCAAGACGAGCAGTGCCGACAGCAGGTCATCCGCGGCGGGAGCCAGCACCGGATGTCCCCCCGACGTCCAACCGTCGCTCTCCCGCGTGAGCGCCCGGCGAGTTTCGCCGAAGCGCCCCTCCACGGCGGCGGCCTCGCTACGGTTGAATGCCAGCAGCGCCGTGCTCCGGAAAGGCTCGGCCTCCTTGGTCAGCTCGTCGACGATGTCCCGGTCGACGGTCAGAAGGCGACCTTCTCGCAGTACGTAGACCGAGTTCCCGTCCGAACGCGTTGCCCCGAAGTCCACCGAGGTGACGGCCCCCTTGTCGCCGGTGACCGTGACTCGGTAAAGGGGCGGGCTGAGCGACAGCGCGGCCAGATTCTCGGCCCCTTGCAAGAACTCTCGGGCTCGCAGCGAGGTCAACTGGCTCACCAGCCGGTCGGCTTCCCCGGCGTCGGCGAGGTCCGCCACCGGCTCGGAAAGCCACCATGCGCCGTCCTTGCGCAACAGCACGAGGCGGCCCCGGCCGCGCAGGATCTCGAGGCGCGAGACATCGGTCGGCGAGCCGCCGAAGACGTCTTTGCTCCGGAACTCGTCGACTGGCTTGCGCACGGCGATCAGGGCCGAGGTCGGCACGAACAGGACCTTGTCCTGGCCCTCCACGCGCGCCGCCGCGATGTCGGTACCCGGCACCTCGAGACCGAACTCGATGGTGCGGGTCTTCGGGGTCTTCGCGTCGTCGGCGTCGGTCCACGCCAGCGTCGCGCGCGCCGCGGGCTTCTCCAGGCCGTAGTCGGACAGGCGCGCGTCGGCGGTGTCTCCGCCGGCCCGCTTGAAGTGGGCGAGCTCCGAAACGACGCCGTTGACCGCGAAGGCGTCGGCCGGATACGCGTCGGGCTTGACCATGCGCCAGGGCGTCTTCGCCGTCCGATCGAACTCGAGCGTTTCGTTTCCCCGCGCCAGGCTCAGCTGCGTCACGCGCTCCTCGGGGAGGTCCCAGTAGAGGTCGCCCTTGCGCTGCTGATCCGAGGTCGTCGGCATCTTGCGCTCGAAGAGGACGATGAAGGCGAACAGGACGGCGACGACCGCGGTCAGCAGGAGAAGTTTCTTCGGCGACACGCGACGCGCCCCTCAGTCTCTCCGCTTGTACCAGACCCACAGGCCGATCAGGATCGCGAGCCCCGGCAGCCCCGCGATGCTCGCGATGGCGATACGGCGAATCTGGCTCTCCGAAAGCGCCAGGGATGTCTGCTCGGGGCTCTTGGGCGGGATGCCGATCTGCTTCTCGCTGCCCGCAAGCCAGTGGATGGCGTTGGCGAAGAGGATGCCGTTGGCGCCGTTGGAAAGCGCCCCGTTGGTCGCGAACCGGGAGTTGCCCACGAGGACGACGCGCGGCGCCTTCGGGTCGGGTTTCTTCTCGTCGGCCGGGCCGAGCGCAACCGCCAGCGAGACGGGCCCCGGCGTATCGGACGGGTCCTTCTTGACCTCGCTCTCGAGGTTCTTCAGGTCCCGCTCCCCCCAGCCCTCCGGCGACGTCTCGACGAGCATCGTTGCGGAGATCCCTTCGGGCGGTTTTTCGGGCTTCGTCACGGATCGGGCGAGCTGGAGGATCACCGGCAGCTTCTCCGCGGCGAGCGACCGCACGATGGGATGGCTGCCGTACCGATCGGCGAGCACGACTTCGGCGCCCATCTGGGCCAGCGCATTCGCCGGATCGATGACGATGTCGTCGCCGAGCCGGACGCCGTACTTCTCCAGGAGCCCGCGGAACCCCAGGTCCGGCGGCGGCGCCCCCGGGGCCGGGAGCACCGGATCGAGCAGGATCAGGGCGTGCCCTCCGGCGGCGAGGTACCTCTCCAGGGCGGCCGTTTCGGGGGCGAGGAACGCGAGCTGGGGTCCCGCGATGACGACCACGTCCGCGTCCGCCGGCAGGCTTTCCTTGCCGAGGGAGTCCCAGGTGGCGACCGTCATGTTGTCGCGCTCGAGCATCTGCTTGACGTCCGAGTAGCCGCGGCCGCGCTCGCCGGACTCCAGCGAGGCCTCGTTGTGGCCTTTCGAGAAGACGATGCGCGGCTGCCGGGGTTCGGTCACCGACAGAATGGCCGACGTGAACGCCTCCTCCCCCTTGAAGGCTTTGACCGTCGGCGCCCCACCCATGCCCATCCCCGCGAAGTCGAAGTCGGCGAGCTTGTCCTCCTCGACGTACTTCTTCTTCTGGCCCGAGCGAAACACGACCGTGTTCAGGCGCACGCCGGCCGCATCCTTCAGGAGAGCGGCCGCTCGCGCCGGGTTGCGCTCCGGATCGAGGTACTCCACCTCGATCTTCGGCGAGAGAGCCTGGTACCGGGTCAGCAGTTCCTTGACGTCCGGAAGCAGGCGCGACCGCTGCGGCGTCATGAACACGGTGACGCGCACGGGCTGCTTGAGCCCGGCGAGAATCTTTTTCGTCTGCTCGGACAGCGAGTAGATCTGGGTCCGGGTCCAGTCGCCGCGCGCCCAGTGCCGGGAGGCGACGTAGTTGACGCCCACCAGCAACGCCGCCGCGAGGACGATGCCGATGGCGGACGTGCCGGTGCGCACACTCCTCGCGCTCACGGCGTTTCCTTCTTGGACGCCAGAACGACGCTCGAGAGAAACAGGAAGAACGTCATCCCCGAGAGGTAGTAGACGAGCCGCCGGGAGTCCACGACGCCGCGCGCGAACTCATCCATGTGGTCCCACATGTTGAGGTAGTCCACGACGTTCTGGCGGGCCGGGTCCGCGCCGGACTGGAACAGGCCGGCCGAGAAGAGCGGAATCAGCATGGCGAAGGTCAGGATTGCGGCGACGATCTGGTTCTTCGCCAGCGTGGACGCGAACACTCCGATGGCGATGAAGTAGGCGCCGATGAGCGCGATGCCGACGTACCCGGCGGCCACCGAACCGATGTCCACCGAAGTCTGCGTACGCAGATAGAGGATGAAGACGAGGCTCGGCAGCCACACGACGAGGAAGAAGCCGAGGGCGCCCATGAATTTCCCTACGATCACCGTGCCTTCCGACACCGGGGACGTCAACAACACCTCGAGCGTTCCGCTTTTCCGTTCCTCGGCGATCAGCCGCATCGTGATGATGGGCACGATGAAGAGCGTGAAGATCCAGAAGTACGTGTTCGTGAACATCAGCGACAGGAACCGCTCGCGCGGCACGCCCGGCGTCGCCAGGAACGCGAGGATGCGCGAGAAGATCAGGCCGTTGAGAAACATGTACGCCGTGAGGATCACGTAGGCCAGGGGCGACAGGAAGTAGGCCCTCCACTCGCGCCCCACGATGGCGAAGAGCTTTCTCACGACGGGGGGCCTTCCTCGGCGCCGCCGGCCGCCGCCGCCTCCGTCGGGACCGTTTCGTCTCTCCGTGTCAGCCGGACGAAGACGTCCTCGAGCGTCATGGCCTCGCGCGAGAGCTCGCGGAGGATCCAGCGGTTCTCGACGGCGATACGAAAGACCTCCTCCCGCGGGTCGGTTCCCTGCAGGCAAGTCAGCCTCGCGCGGGTCTCCCCCGGGGCCTCCTCGACGTCGACCGACACAACGCCGGGAAGAGCGGCGAGCGCCCCTCGTGCGTCGACGGCGCCCCTGAAGGCGGCGCGCACGATCGGCGTTCCCGCGAGCTTCGACCGCAGATCGGTGGGAGTGCCCTCGGCCACGATGCGCCCCCGGTCGATGATGAGCACCCGGTCGCAGACCGTCTCGACCTCGGGCAGGATGTGCGTTGAAAGCAGCACGGCGCGGTCCTTGCCGAGCTCCCGGATCATCTCGCGGATCTTGATGATCTGCACCGGATCGAGGCCGATCGTCGGCTCGTCGAGGATGAGCACCGGAGGCTGATGCACGAGGGCGCCCGCGAGCGCGGTCCGCTGGCGGAACCCCTTCGACAGATTCTCGATCTTGCGGTCCGCCACTTCGCCGAGAAGGCATCCGTCGAGCACCTCGGCGACCCGGGTCCTGACCTGCGCGCCCACCACGCCCTCCAGACGCGCGCGGAAGGCGAGGAACTCGCGCACCCGCATTTCCGGATATGCGGCGGCGGACTCGGGCAGGTATCCCAGCGCGGCCCGCGCCGCGTTGGCCTGGCTCACGACGTCGTGGCCCGCCACGCGCGCGGTGCCGGAGGTCGGCGGAAGGAATCCGGTCAGGACGCGCATCGTCGTCGTCTTCCCGGCGCCGTTGGGGCCGAGGAAGCCGAGGATCTC
>JBASRI010000251.1:0-13282 GCA_049273755.1 Thermoanaerobaculia bacterium | reverse complement strand
CTTCCAGCACCGCGCGCGCGGGCGTTCCGTCCTGCTCCACGGAGAGCAGGGCCCCCGTTTGGCCCACCGGAAGCAAGCGCCGGTACACGCGCCCGTCGAACAGGTCCACGACCTCCGGGAAGCGCGTGTAGCGCTCGGCCGTCAACGCCAGCGAGTACGGCCGCTTCGGGACGACGGTGAAGCGGACGGTCACCGCGGCGCGGACTGGGCCTCCAGGAACGCGAGCACCGCGCGGTCGGTTTGAGCGGCGCTGGACACGCCGACCAGGGCGAAGAATTGTCCGCGGCGACGTCTCCTCACGGATGCCGATTCCACCTTCACGCCCCTTATACTCCCGGGCGTCACCGAGGAGGACGGTTGGCGCAAGTCCAATTCGAACACGTCGCGAAGCGGTACGACGGAGTCCCGGTCATCGAGGACCTGAACCTGGAGATCCGCGACCATGAGTTCATGGTGCTCGTCGGCCCGTCGGGCTGCGGGAAGTCCACGGCGCTCCGCATGATCGCGGGCCTCGAGGACATCACGGAGGGCACCATCGCGATCGGCGGACGGCCCGTCAACGACCTGCCGCCCAAGGACCGGGACATCGCGATGGTGTTCCAGAACTACGCGCTGTACCCCCACATGACGGTCCGCGAGAACCTGGAGTTCGGCATGCGGATCCGCAAGGTGCCGCCCGCCCAGATCGACGCGCTCGTGCGCGAGGCCGCCTCGATCCTGGAGATCGGGCACCTGTTGGACCGCAAGCCCCGCCAGCTCTCCGGAGGCCAGCGCCAACGCGTCGCCCTGGGAAGGGCGATCGTGCGCAAGCCCTCCGTGTACCTCTTCGACGAACCGCTCTCCAACCTCGACGCCAAGCTCCGCGTGCAGATGCGCGGCGAGATCAAGAAGCTCCAGCAGCGCCTCCAGACCACGACCGTGTACGTCACGCACGACCAGGTCGAGGCGATGACCATGGGGTCGCGGATCTCGGTAATGAAGGACGGCCGAATCCAGCAGGTCGGCACGCCGCTCGAGATCTACGACCGGCCGAACAATCTCTTCGTCGCGAACTTCATCGGCGCGCCGCCCATGAACTTCGTCGCCGCCACCGTCCGGGACGGCGGCGCGACCCTGGCCGCCTCGAAGTTCGTGCTGCCCGTGCCCGATGCGCTGCGGGCCGCGACGGCCGGCCGCGACGGCGCGAACGTCGTCGTGGGCATCCGCCCGGAGCACATCGGGGACCCGTCGGAGCCCGCGCGGGGGCAGACGGCAAAGCTCCCGGCGGAGATCGAGATCGTCGAGCCTCTGGGCGACGAGGTGATCGTGCACGCGCGCGTCGGCGACGACCTGCTCGTCTACAAGGTCGAGCCGTCCGCGGCGCCCGAGCCCGGGCAGAAGCGGGAGATCGCCGTGGAGCTCGACCGCCTCCATCTCTTCGACGCCGCAACGGAAGCCCGGCTCTCTCGGTAAGCGGAGACGGCGTCCCGGGTCCCGCCATGAACGGTTTCGACAGCGCGCGGCGAGCCGCCGTCATGCACGACCTGCTGGCGCTCGCGCTGCGGCGCCCGGCGGACCTTCTGCCCTTCGACGAGGTCCGCGAGCGCCTGCGGCTGACGAGGATGGTCGACCGCGGCGTCGAGGAGGTCCCGTTGGAGCGCATCGTCGGCACGGTGCAGCGGGAGCGGGACTTCAACAGGGCGTTTCTCCCGCGCGAGGAGGCCTTGCGGGAGCGCTGGCAGGGCCTCGAGGACCTGTCCAAGGGAGCGCGCGGCTTCCCGCCCATCGAGCTCTACCGCGTCGGCGACGCGCACTTCGTGGTGGACGGCCATCACCGGGTGTCGGTGGCGCGCGCCCACGGGCTCGCCGCGATCGAGGCGCACGTCAAGGAGTTTCCGACGGACGTGCCCCTGTCCGCCGGGGCTTCGCTCTCCGACGTGATCCTGCGCGAGGGGCTGGCGGGATTCCTCGAGGCGACGGGGCTCGCGCCGTCGGAGCCCGACGAGTACCGCGCGACCGAGGCCGACGGCTACGAAAGGCTCCTGGATCACATCGGCGTTCACCGCTACTACCGGGGCGTCGAGCTCCGGCGCCCCGTGCCCTGGGACGAGGCCGTCGCCTCCTGGCGCGACGCGGTCTACCGGCCGATGGTCGCAACGGTCCGCGAGAGCCAGATCCTGGAGGAGTTCCCGGGCCGCACCGAGACCGACCTCTACCTGTTCACGATGGACCATTTGCACACGCTCCGTCAGCGCTACGGAGCGGGGTTTCCGGCGGCGCGCGCCGTGCGGCACTTCGCGCTCTCGCTGTCCCGGGCGCGAAGCCCGCTCGCGCCCGTTCGGGCGTGGTGGCGCAAGCGCCGGCGCTCCCCGCTTCCCAGAGCGCATTCGGGACTATGATCCTCGTCACTGCTTCGGAGGAGGGCACACCATGCGCTTCCTGCTTCGACTCCTGATCAACGCCGCGGCACTCTGGGTCGCCATCCGCATCGTGCCGGGGATCTCGTACCAGGGCGGCTGGGGCGGGCTCTTCGGCATCGCGCTCGTCTTCGGGGTCGTCAACGCGTTCATCGGCCCGATCCTGAAGCTCCTGTCGCTGCCCGTGATCTTCCTGACGCTCGGCCTCTTCGCGCTGGTGATCAACGGTTTTCTGCTCTGGTTGACCGCGCGGCTCTCGACCGCGCTGGGCCTCCACTTCCAGGTCGAAGGCTGCTGGACCGCGATCCTGGGGGCGCTCGTGGTGTCGATCGTCAGCGCCCTGCTGTCACTGTTCCTCGCAGACGCGACGTAATCCGAGTTTCAGGTCTCAGGTCTCAGGTCTCACGTGGGGCCCTGACTTGAGACTTGAGACCTGAGACTTGAGACTCTCTCAAAGGCGGCCCGACAGCACCGCCATGCGCCGGAGCCGTAAGGCCAAATCAGGGCGTAAGTCCTCATCCTGCGCTCGCCACCGCCAGTTGCCGCCCGGCCGCGAGGGCGTGTTCATGCGGGCCTCGCTCCCGAGGCCCAGAACGTCCTGCATCGGCACGATCGCGCCCTCGGCGACCGAGCCGTACGCGGCGCGGATCAGGGCCCACTCGATTTCCCGACCGTCGCAGCCGAGGTAGTCCCAGACCCGCTCGCGCTCCTCGGGCTTCAGGGCCGCGTACCAGCCGCGCGCCGTGTCGTTGTCGTGTGTGCCGGTGTATGCGAAAGAGCGGCGAGTGTGGCGGTGCGGCAGGTACTCGCTGTTGGAGCCGTAGAAACCGAACTGCAGCACTTTCATGCCGGGAATCCCGAGCTCGGCGAGCAACGCGCGCACCGGCTCGTCGATGACGCCCAGGTCCTCGGCGAGGATGGGCAGCCTTCCCAGCGCCGCGCGCGCCGCATCGAAGAGGGCGCGCCCCGGCCCGGGCTTCCAGGCGCCGTTTAAGGCCGTGGCGTCCCCGGCGGGCACGGCCCAGTACGACGCGAAGGCGCGGAAGTGATCGATGCGCAACAGATCGCAGAGGTTTAGGCCCGCCTGGATCCGGTCGATCCACCACGCGAAGCCGTCCTTCGCGATGCGGCTCCAGTCGTAGAGGGGGTTGCCCCAGAGCTGCCCGGTCTGGCTGAAATAGTCGGGCGGGACGCCCGAGACGTACAGCGGCCTGCGGGCGGCGTCGAGCGCGAAGAGCTCGGCGTGGGCCCAGACGTCCGCGCTGTCCATGGCCACGTAGATCGGCATGTCGCCGAGAATCCGGAGGCCGCGCTCGCGCGCCCGGCGGCGCAGCCTCTCCCACTGCCGGAAGAAGAGAAACTGCAAGTAGCTCTGGTACCGCGTTTCCTCCTTGAGGCCCGTCGACGCCAGGCGCAGCGCGTCCGGATCGCGCCTCGCGAGGTCCGACTCCCAATCCGTCCAGGGGCGGCCGCCGAAGTCGGCCTTGAGCGCCGCGTAGAGCGACCAGTCCTCCAGCCACCCGGCCCGCTCGGGTGAGGCGAGGAACGCCTCGAACTCGCCGGATGCAGGGTGGCCGGGCCGCGACTGGAACTGCTCCCAGGAGCGGCGCAGGAGCGCCTCCTTCCACGGCACGACCGATTCGAAGTCCACGCCACCCGGCGACGGGGCGGGCGCGCCAGCCAGCGCGCCGTCCGGCAACAGTCCCTCTTCGGCGAGGCTCTCCGGCGACACGAGCATCGGATTGCCGGCGAAGGCCGAGGAGCAGGTGTACGGGGAGTGGCCGCCGCCTGTGGGACCCAGGGGCAGCACCTGCCAGAGCGTGAAGCCGGACGCCGCCGCCCAGTCCAGGAAGCGGTCCGCGCCGGAGCCCAGGTCCCCGATGCCGAACGGCCCGGGCAACGAGGTGGGATGGAGAAGAATCCCGGCGAAGCGGTCCGGCCGGGGAGGGCTCACGAGGAGGAAGTGTAGCGGCTCGCTTCGCGGCTGCGTTTGCCCGACCACAGAACCAGGCCCGTCTCGTTGGGCTGCGCGAGGTCGGGATGGTGGGGCCGCACGCGCACCGTGTAGCCGAGCTCCTCGCTCGCGGGCTTGCGGTGGGTCAGGCGAAAGACCGCGCTCTCCCCTTCGCGCCCGGAGGCTTCCAGACGCGTCGCGGTCCCGGACTCGAGCGTCCCGTCGGGCCCCGGCGGCCCCTCGAAGAGCTCCACTGAGACCTCGGAGGCATCGAGCTGACCCAGGTGCAGCCGCGCGACGACGTCGAACGCCGCCGACGGCGGCAGGCTCGCGGGGTCCGGCTCGAAGGTGACAGCCTCGAAGCGGACCCCCGGCCAGGCCGCGCGGATTCTCTCTTTCCACGCGACCAGAAGCTTCAGGCGGCCCCGGTCGGCATCCTTCAACGCGCGGCGATGGAAGGCCCCGGGCACATAGCACTGGTCGATGTACTCGGAGAGCATCCGGTCCGAGGAGAAATCGCGAGCCAGCCGCGAGGCGGCGACGATCATGCGGTCGATCCAGCGCTGCGGAAGGCCCGAGGCGTCGCGCTCGAAGAACATCGGCAGGACGCGCTTTTCGAGACCGTCGTAGAGCGACTGGGCGATCTCTTCGTCGCTCGCCTGGTCCTTGGCTTCCCCGATCACGAACCCGGCTTCGTCGTGCGGCGCCTCGTCCCACCAGCCGTCGAGCACCGAGAGGTTCAGCGCGCCGTTCATGGCGGCTTTCATGCCCGAGGTCCCCGAGGCTTCGCGGGGGCGCTCAGGGGTGTTGAGCCAGACGTCGCAGCCCGCGACCAATAGGCGCGCGAGCGCCATGTCGTAATCGGGAAGCAACACGAGCCGGCCCCGGAACTCGGGCCGCTCGGCGGCGTTGGCAATGGCCCGCAGGAACTCCTTGCCCGCCTCGTCGCGCGGGTGCGCCTTGCCCGCGAAGAGGATCTGCACGGGTCTTCCGATCTGGTGGAGCAGGTACTCGAGCCGCTTGGGCTCGCGCAGCAGCAGCGTCGCGCGCTTGTAGGTCGCGAAGCGGCGGGCAAACCCGATCGTCAGAGCCTTGGGATCGAGCGCCCGGCGCGCCTTCTCGATCTCGTCCTCCCGCGCCCCCTGGCGGCGCTTCTCCTCGGCGAGCTGCTGGCGGCAAGCGGCCACCAGGCGCGAGCGCAGCGCCTCGTGGGCGCTCCAGAGCGCGGCGCGATCGACCTCCTCAGGCTGCTCGGCAACGCCCGTCGCGACGATCTCCGGCGCGGTCCAGGTCGGCGCGTGCACGCCGTTGGTGATCGGGCGGATCGGGATCTCCGAGAGCGGCAGATCGGGGGCCATTCCCCGCCAGAGCCTCCGGGAGACTTCGGCGTGGAGGCGCGAGACCGCGTTCTGGTGCGTGGAGAGCCGCATCGCCAACACCGCCATCGAGAACAGCTCCCGAGGACGGTCGCCCACCTCCCGGCCGAGGTCGAAGAACTCGTCGAAGCTGATGCCGAGCTCGTTGACGTACCCCCCGAAGTACTTCCAGAGGAGCTCCGGAGTGAAGACGTCGATGCCGGCCGGCGCCGGGGTGTGCGTCGTGAAGATGTTGCCGCTGGTCGCCACCTCCCGGGCCTCCGCGAAGGTCAGGTGTTCCTCCTGCACGGCGTGGCGGATCCTCTCGAGCGAGACGAAGGCGGCATGGCCCTCGTTGATGTGGCGGATCGTGGGCCAGAGGCCGACCTTCGCGAGAGCCCGCGAGCCGCCGATGCCCAGCACGATCTCTTGCTGGAGGCGCATCTCGTGCCCGCCGCCGTAGAGGCGCGCCGTGATGTCGCGGTCGGGCGGCTCGTTCTCGGAGAGATTCGAGTCGAGCAACAGGAGCGGCACCCGTCCGACCTTGGCCACCCGGACGAGGAGGTTGACGCTTCTGCCGGCGAGGTTGACCGACACGACAGGCGGGCTTCCGTCCGGGGTCTCGGCGACCGAGATCGGAAGGTCTTCGGGATCCAGCGTCGGATAGGCCTCGGTCTGCTTGCCCTCGACGTCCACGATCTGGCGGAAGTAGCCTTCGCGGTAGAAGAGGCCAACCCCGACCAGCGGCACCCCCAGGTCGCTCGCGGACTTCAAGTGATCCCCGGCGAGCACGCCCAGGCCGCCGGCGTAGATCGGGAGGATCTCGGTCAGGCCGAACTCGGCCGAGAAGTAGGCGACCCGCTCGCCCCGCGCGACCAGCTCGCGCGCGCCCGGGTGGCGCGGCTCGGCCTGGTCTTCCTCGGTCAGCCGGCGGACGATCTCGGTCAACCTTTGCTGGAAGGCGGGATCCTCGCCTGCCTGGCGCAAGCGCTCCGCCGGGATCTCGCGGAAGAGTCGCACGGGATTGCCGCCGACCCTCCACCAGGCATCGGGATCCAGCCCCTCGAAGAGCGCGCGGAGGTCGGAGCGCCACGTCCACCGAAGGTCGTGGGAGAGGGCGAAGAGGGGAAGCAGCTTCTCGGGGACGCCTGAGACCCGGAAGGCCTTTTCGAGCACGGGTGTCAAACCGACAGCTAGTGTAGCAGAGCGAAGCGGCCGCTAAGTCTTGTGGCGTCAGACCTGTGCGGCCGGATCGGGCGCGGGCTCCTCGACCTTCACGGAGAGCTCCTCGCCCAGCGCTAGGAATCGCTCGACCCACGCGCGGGCGTCCTCGGATCCAACCTCGGCTTCCCGGCGTCGGGCCGGTAGGACGCTCTTCGACATCTGGTAATACGCGTTCTGCACCTTCCAGAAATCCACTTCGAACGGGAGCGCGCGCGCGAGGACCACGACGCCCGCGAGATCCGCCAGCCGCTCGAGATCTCCAGGACGGGCGCGTAAGTCACCCGCGAGTTTCTCGACGGTCCGCTCGAAGGCGCGGCCGAGGCCGTCCTCGTGGAGGGTCACCCCGACGTTGCGGGCCTCCTCGAGAATCGCCTCGAGGCGCGCGACCTCCGGCTCGGGCCCTTCGAGCTCGTGACGCAGGCTCGTGTTCAGGGCCTGCTCGGCCGCCATCCGAAAGCCGCGGGGTGGCGGCACTCCGTGGCTCGAGAGAAAGCGCATGAGCGACGCGTGTTCCTCGTAGAGCCGGCGGTAGACCGCGTCCGCCTCGTTGAGCACGGACCGCAGGATCTCGGCCAGCACCTGCTGCCGCTCGTCGCGGAACAGGAGGCGCAGGGCGTACCCGCCGCCGCCCCCGAAGGAGCGGTCGACCGCGCGGAGGATCTCGGGCAGGTCCGCGCGGCGAAAGAGCGCGGCGAGCTCCTCTTCGGCCCTCTCGTAGGCTCCCGGCTCGAAGGAGCGCAGCAGCCCGCCGGAGAGATTGTGGTCCCCCAGGTGCAGGACGCCCCAAGCCACGGGCGCCGACTCTCCGGTGATCTCCGAAACCACCCGCGCCCGGCCGAGCTGGAGCCGCGCGCGCCCGCTCGAGAAAAGGCGCGGCTCCACGCGCTCGACGCGATAGCAGTAGACGCGCGCCTCTTCGCCGTAGTCGGCGAAGAGCGAGTGCACGCCGTAGTGCGCGCCGACGTCCTCCAGCGACACGGCCGCGGGCTTGACCGTCTCCTCGTAGATCCGGCGGCCGTCGCCCGTCTCGGGGACGTTGCTCTTCGCGCGTGCGAGCGGCTCGAGCACCGCGGGCTCCAGATCCCGCCCCAGCGTCTCGCGCGCGAGCTGGAGCGCGCGGCCCGCGTAGGCCAGAATCTGGCGGGCCTCGATGCCCCCGATGTCGTCGAAGAACCAGCCGCAGCTGGTGTACATCAGCTGCGCGTGGCGTTGCAGCTCGAGCAGCTTCCAGGCCTCGATTCGCTGGGCTTCCGTGAGCTCCCGCCGCGCGTGCTCGCGCAGGAACCGCCGGGCGCTCTCGGGCGACCGGTCCAGGATCACCCGCACGTAGTCGTCGCGGGCCGCCCAGGGATCCGTGAGGAGCGCGCCCGCCCTCTCTTCGTAGAGCGGAGCCAGAGCGTCCCGCAGGGCGTCCAGGGCCTCCCGCAGCGGAGCCCTCCACGCCTGATTCCAGCCCGGGTGGGCCCCTGTGTGGCAGCCGCAGTCCGCGCGCCAGCGCTCGACCCCGTGGGCACAGCTCCACGAGGTCTTCTCGCGGATCCGCGCCTCGCGCGTCGGCGGGTGCTTCTCGAGAAACTCGCCGTAGTTCGTGACGCGCGCCAGGCCGGCCGTTTCGATCGTGCGCAGGGCGTAGGCCAGCGCCATGTCGCCGTGGCGGTGGTGATGCCCGAAGGTCTCCCCGTCCGTGGCGATGTGGACGAGCTGGGGCCCCTCGCGCTCGGAGGAGAAAGCCCCCATCAGCCGGTCGGCCAGGTGGTCGCCGCGCGAGAGCAGCTTGTCGAAGGCGACGGCCCGCGAGATCGGCCCGTCGTAGAAGAAGACCGCGATGGAGCGGCCCGACGGCAGGTCCGCTCGGTACGGGACCGTTGGATCGGGTCCTCCCTCCGCCGCCTCGCGCCACTCTTCCTCGCCCACGCGCCGGACGTGGCTCGCCTGGTGCGGGGCCAGGATCGTGAAGCGGATCCCGGCGGCGGCCAGGGCGTCGAGCGTCTCGAGGTCTACGGCGGTCTCGGGCAGCCACATGCCTTCGGGCTCCCGGCCGAAGCGGTGCCGGAAGTCGGCGATGCCCCACGCGACCTGTGTGACCCGGTCGCGCGCGTTGGCGAGCGGCAGGATCATGTGGTTGTAGGGCTGCGCCAGCGCCGAGCCGTGCCCCGAGAAGCGGCTCCGGCTCTCGGAATCGGCCGCGAGCACCGCCCGATAGACCTCGGGCTCTTTCTCCTCGAGCCAGGACAGGAGGGTCGGCCCGAAGTTGAAGCTCATCGACGCGTAGTTGTTGACGATTGCCGTGATGCGGTTCTGGCCGTCGAGGATCCGGGCGTTGGCGTTGGGCGCGTAGCACTCGGCCGTGATGCGCTCGTTCCAGTCGTGGTACGGATAGGCGGACGGCTGTCCCTCGATCGCTTCGAGCCACGGGTTCTCGCGCGGAGGCTGGTAGAAGTGCCCGTGGATGCACACGAAGCGTTCCACCCGGGCTCCCGTTACGCCCCGGAGAGGACCGCGGGCTCGCCGTCCGGCTCGGCGTCCGACGCCGGCTCCTCGGCCTCCGCCGCGTCGGGCAACGTCTCTGCCGCCGGCGGCGGTTTCAGGAAAACGGCCCCGAGCGGCGGCAGCGTCAGCGCGAGGCTGTAGGGGCGGCCGTGGGCCGGCACCTCCAGCGCGACCGAGCGCCCCTGGTTGCCGAGGCCGCTGCCCCCGTAGACCTCGGCGTCGCTGTTGCCGATCTCCGTCCAGTCGCCGGGCTGCGAGACGCCCACGAGATAGCCATGCCGCGGCACCGGCGTGAAGTTGAACGCCGCCACGATCTCGTCGCCGGCGCGCTCGCCCCTCCGCACCAGCGAGAGGATGCTGTGGTCGGCGTCGTGACAGTCGATCCAGTCGAACCCCCCGGCGTCGAAGTCGAGCTCGTGAAGCGCGGGTTCCGACGCGTAGAGACGGTTCAAGTCGCGCACCCAGAGCTGCAGCCCGCCGTGGCGGGGAACGTCGAGCAGATCCCAGTCCAGGCTCGTGTCGTGGTTCCACTCCCTCCACTGCCCGATCTCCCCACCCATGAAGAGCAGCTTCTTGCCGGCCTGTGCCCACATGTACGCGAACAGGAGACGCAGGCTCGCGAACTTCTGCCACTCGTCGCCCGGCATTTTGGACAGCAGCGAGGCCTTCAGGTGCACGACCTCGTCGTGCGAGAGCGGGAGGACGAAGTTCTCGGAGTACTGGTACATGCCGCGGAACGTCAGGTCGTTGTGGTGAAACTTGCGAAACACCGGGTCCAGCCGCATGTAGTCCAGCGTGTCGTTCATCCAGCCCATGTCCCACTTCATGTGGAAGCCCAGCCCGCCCACGTAGGTCGGGCGGGAGACCATCGGCCAGGACGTGGACTCCTCGGCGATCATGACGGCGCCCGGGTGGGACTTGCCGACCTCCTCGTTCAAGCGGCGCAGTAGGGAGATCGCGCCCAGGTTCTCGTTGCCGCCGTGCGCGTTGGGGATCCACTCGCCGGCCTTGCGGGAGTAATCAAGGTGGAGCATCGAGGCGACCGCGTCCACGCGCAACCCGTCGGCGTGGAACTGGTCGAGCCAGTAGAGCCCCGAGGAGAGCAGGAAGCTCCGCACTTCGTGGCGGTCGTAGTTGAAGATGCAGCTCTTCCAGTCCGGATGGTAGCCCTGGCGCCAGTCCGCGTGCTCGTAGAGGTGCGTCCCGTCGAAGTACACCAGCCCGTGCTCGTCGGAGGGAAAGTGCGACGGCACCCAGTCCAGGATCACGCCGAGGCCGGCCTGGTGGAGCGTGTCCACCAGGTACATGAAGTCCTGCGGCGTGCCGAAGCGCGAGGTCGGCGCGAAGTAGCCGGTCGTCTGGTAGCCCCAGGAGCCCGCAAACGGATGTTCCATCACCGGAAGCAGCTCGACGTGCGTGAACCCCATCTCGCGCGCGTAGTGAGCGAGCGATCCGGCGGCTTCGCGGTAGGTCAGCGGGCGGTTGTTCTCCTCGGGCACGCGCCGCCACGATCCCAGGTGGACCTCGTAGATCGACATCGGGGCCGAGGCCTTCTGCTTCTCGGCCCGCGCGGCCATCCACTTCTGGTCGCGCCACCGGTACTCCAGGTCCCACACCACCGAGCCTGTTCGCGGAGGGACCTCCTGGCGCACGGCATAGGGATCGGCCTTGTCCACGCTGTAGCCGTCGCGCCGCGAGGCGATGTGGTACTTGTAAACGACGCCCTTCTCAACACCCGGCACGAACGCCTCCCAGATTCCGGAGTCCGCGATGGGCTCGAGCGCATGGCGCTCCTTGTCCCAGCCGTTGAAGTCCCCGATCACGGAGACGGCCTTGGCGTTGGGGGCGAACACCGCGAAGGACGTTCCCGCCTCGCCGTCGAGCGCGCGCGGGTGAGCGCCGAGCTTTTCCCAGAGCCGAAGATGGCTGCCCTCGTTGAAGAGAAAGAGGTCCTGCTGCGTCAGGAGCGGCGCTCCGGAGCGCGCGCTGCCAGCCCGTGCGACGGATCCCTTGCCTTTTCTGTCAGCCACGCACCCTCTCGTCCTCGCGCGAGTTTACATTCAGGCGCATTCTCTGCCCTCGTGCACGCGTCTCGAGCTCGCCTCGGATAGATAATCCCCCGCCATGGACGGGACGGCTCTCGTGATCTGCGACGGCCTCTTCGCGACGGCGAACGGGAAGACCGCGCACGGCCTGGTGCGCGGGACCGACCGTTACCGCGTCGTGGGGGTCGTGGACGCTCCGACCGCGGGACGCGACGCGGGCGATGTCCTCGACGGGCGGCGGCGCGGAATCCCGGTCTTCGCTTCGATCCCCCAGGCGCTCGGCGCGCTTCCCGCGAGACCCGACTT
Organism: Thermoanaerobaculia bacterium; assembly: GCA_049273755.1. Lineage (GTDB taxonomy): Bacteria > Acidobacteriota > Thermoanaerobaculia > UBA5066 > Gp7-AA6 > DAHUXD01. The sequence goes on along the minus strand of JBASRI010000251.1, from coordinate 1,512 downwards.
CTGCGTGGTCGGAGTGGCGACGTCGGGAGGACGGGTCACGCCGGGCCTGCGAGCCGCGCTTTCCGAGGCGATCGCGTCCGGGTTGTCCGTCGTCAACGGCCTGCACGAGTTCGTGTCCGACGACGCGGAGCTCGCGGCGGCCGCCGCCGCCGGCGGCGTCTCGATCACCGACGTCCGCAAGACCTCGCGGCGCGCGGATCTGCACTTCTGGTCCGGCCGGATCCTCGAGGTCGGCGCCCCGCGTCTGGCCGTGCTCGGCACCGATTGCGCCCTCGGCAAGCGCACGACCGCGCGCTTCCTCCTCGAGGCCTGCCGGGCCTCCGGGATCCGGACCGAGCTGATCTTTACGGGGCAGACCGGCTGGATGCAGGGCGCGCCGTACGGCTTCATCCTCGATTCGATCCCCAACGACTTCGTCTCGGGCGAGCTCGAGCACGCCATCGTTACCTGCTGGGAGAAAGCCCGCCCCGACGTGATCCTCCTCGAGGGCCAGTCGGCGCTGCGCAACCCATCGGGACCGTGCGGTTCGGAGTTCCTCCTCTCCGGCCGGGCGCGCGGGGTGATCCTGCAGCACGCGCCGGCGCGCCGCTGCTACGAGGGGATGGAAGGGCTCGACCTGAAGATCCCGCCGCTCGCCGACGAAATCGCCCTGATCCGGACGCTCGGCGCCCGCACTCTCGCCGTCACGCTCAACGGCGAAGGTATGACGCAGGAAGGCCTGCGGGCGGAACGGACGCGCCTGGCCGCGGAGCTTTCGCTTTCGGTCGTTCTCCCGCTGGAGGAAGGCGTCGGAGCGCTCATGCCTCTGGTCCGCGAGTTTCTCGCGGCGGAGGCGGCCCGGTGAGGATTCGCGCGGTCAGCAGCACGGTCGAGGACTTCGCGCTGACCCGCCCCTATGCCATCGCAGGCCAGGCGCCCCTGACTTCGGTTCCGAACGTCCTCGTCCGCATCGAGACCGAGTCCGGCGCCGTCGGACTGGGCGCCGGCTCCCCGGGCGAACACGTCACGGGCGAAACGATCGAGGCGTGCCGCGCGGCCCTGTCCGCCGAAAACCTGGAATGGCTGACCGGGCGCGACGTCCGCTCGCTGCCGGCGCTGTGCCGCGAAGCGGTGGAACGCTTCCCGCTCACGCCCGCGGCCCGCGCCGCGGTGGACATCGCCCTCCACGACCTGCTGGCGCAGGAGCTGGGCGTGCCCCTGGTCGAGATGCTCGGCCGTTCGCACGACGCGCTGCCGACCTCGATCACGATCGGGATCAAGCCCGTGGCCGAGACGCTGGCCGAAGCGGAGGAGTACCTGGGCCGCGGCTTCCGCGTGCTCAAGCTCAAGATTGGCGACGCGCTCGAGGAAGACCTCGAGCGGATCGCGAAGCTGCGGGAGGGTGCCGGCCGCACCGCCGTGCTCCGCGTCGACGCCAACGTCGGCTACACGCTGCCGGAGACGGCGCGCTTCTTCGAGCGCGCGGCGCCGTACGGCGTGGAGTTCGTCGAGCAGCCCGTGACGCGCGAGGAC
>JBASRI010000248.1:0-2177 GCA_049273755.1 Thermoanaerobaculia bacterium | reverse complement strand
ACGCCGGTCTTGACGGCCGAGAGGATACGCGCGGTCTCCTCGGGGAGGACCGCGTCGCGCACCGGGCGAGCAAAGATGAAGGTCGGGTCCTTCTCGGCCGCGAGCTCGCGGCAAGCCGGACACGCGGCCAGGTGCTCGCGAAGGATCCGCCGCTGCGGTGCCGGCAGCGCGTCGGCGAGGTAGTCCTCGAAGCTGCCGCGCAGGATCCCGCAGATCGCGCTCACAGCGTCCTCCCGCGCAGGAACTCGGGATAGAGCCGGCCGATCTCCCTGCGGAGGATGCGGCGCGCGTTGAAGAGGTGATTGCGCACGGTCGATTCGCCGCAGCCCAGGATCTCGGCGATCTCGCGCGTCTCGCAGTCCTCCATCTCCTTCAGGACGAAGACCGCCTTCTGCTTCTCCGAGAGGCTTCCCGAGACGGTCTCGAAGAGCTCCGCCAGCTCCGAGTCCTCGGCCGTGCGGGTCGCCTCGGCAGCCGTGGACTGCTCGCGCTCCTGAACGAGGTGGAGGGTGGCGCCGTGGGCGCGCTCGCGACTGCGGGCGCTCCTCAGAAAATCGATCGAGAGGTTCGTCGAGATCCGGTAGAGCCAGGTGTTAAGCGAGTAGCGCTCGTCGTAGCGGTGCAGCTCGCCCCAGACCCGCAGGAAAACCATCTGCGCGACGTCGCGGGCGTCCTCGGAGTTGCCCACGATGCGCCGGGCCAGTGAGACGACGGCCGGAGTCTTCCGGATCACCAGCGTCTCGAAGGAGACCATGTCGCCGCCACGGGCCCGGATCGCGAGATCGCGATCGGGAAGGCTTCCGGCCTCCTGCAGCTCCCGGCGCTGACTGTAGACGAGCTCCATTGTCCGAAAGGTCCCCTCCTGCCGCTGTATACGGACGCCGACAGCAATCCGTTGGGGCCGGCAACCCCGTCCTAAGCCTTTGAATCTTAAATCCTTGGAGCCTGTCCGGCAAGCAATCCGGGCCAGCCTCGGAGATAATCGCGCCGCTTTGCTCCTCTACCGGGCCCTGGCCGCCCTGTCCCTGGCCGCCTACGCTCCCTGGGCCCTGTTCCGGTCGCTGACGGGAAAGCGGCGCCTGGGCGATATTCGAGGGCGCCTGGGACGCTCGCGGTATCCGGATCTGACGGGGGGCATCTGGGTCCACGCCGTCTCCGTGGGCGAGATCGGGGTGGCGCGCAACCTGGCGCGGGCGCTCAAACTGCAGCTTCCGTCCGCTCCCCTCGGCGTGTCGGTTTCGACGGCGGCCGGACGGGAGCTGGCCGAAAGGTCGCTCTCGAGAGAAGCGGCGGTGTTCGCGTTTCCGTTCGACCTGGCGGGCCCCGTCGAACGGGCGCTCGGCGGTGTGCGGCCCGGCCTGGTCCTGCTGACGGAGACCGAGATCTGGCCGCTCTTTCTGGAGCGCGCGGCGCGGCGCGGCATCCCGGTCGCGCTGGTGAACGGACGCATCTCGGAACGCTCCTTCCGACGCTACAGCCGGGTCCGCCGCTGGCTCGCGCCGACGTTCCGGAGAATCGCCCTCTTCGCGATGCAGTCCGAGGAGGACGCGCGCCGTGTCGTCGCGCTCGGAGCGCCGGAGGAGCGGGTGCGCGTCTTCGGCAACCTCAAGTACGACCTGCCCGAGGCGCCGCCCTTCGCCGACGGAGACCGCCTCCGGGCCGCCGCGGGCGCGCGGCCCGTCCTCGTGGCCGGCTCGACCGGCGAGGGCGAGGAGCCGCTTCTCCTGGACGCGTGGACCGGGCTCGAGAAGCGCCCGCTCCTGGTCCTCGCGCCGCGCCGCCCGGAGCGCTTCGACGAGGTCGCGGGCCTGGTGGAGGGCCGCGGATGGACCGTCTTGCGACGCAGCTCTCAGATCTCAGCTCTCGACTCTCAGCCGGACGTCTATCTTCTCGATTCGATCGGCGAGCTGGCCTCGGTGTATCGGGACGCCGCCCTCGCTTTCGTCGGAGGGAGCCTGGTCCCCACCGGCGGACAGAATCCGATCGAGGCCTGGGCGGCCGGGGTGCCCGTCCTCGCGGGACCGCACATGGAGAACTTCCGCGACGTCGCGGCGCGAGGCGAGGCGCTGGGCATCCTCAAGCGGGTACAGGACCCCCGGGCTCTGGCAAGCGAGCTCGCCGTGGCGCTCTCCGCTCCGGGCCAGACCTTGCGGCGGGGAGCCGACGCGGCGCGGTTC
>JBASRI010000243.1:0-3157 GCA_049273755.1 Thermoanaerobaculia bacterium | reverse complement strand
GCCCTCGACACGACCCGCACCCGGAACCTCGAGACCCTCGACGCGGCCCGCGCCCTCGCGCCCCGACAATCTCTATGCCGGTCCGGACGGCAACGTCTATCGCCCGCGGCTGGCTGGCGGCTGGGAGACGCACGACTCGGGCAAGTGGAAGCCGGTTCAACCGGCGCGCCCCGAAACGCGGCCTCAAGAGACGCGGCCGGCGCCCGACACGCGTCCGGGACAAATTCGTCCGGCGCCGCAGCCGAGCCGCTCGTCCGTGGACCCGAGCACGCTCAACCAACTCTCGCGCGACCGCCAGGGCCGCCAGAATGCGGACGCGCGGATGAGTCCCCCGCCGTCTGCGCGGCCTCCGTCAAGTGCGCCGCGGTCGGCGCCGGCGCCCCGCCCGCAGGCCTCGAGGCCGCCGAGACCGTAACCCGCTCTTCGAAGAGGAGGCAACATGCTCAAAGGATTCCGTGACTTCGTCGTCCGCGGGAACGTGCTCGACCTCGCCGTGGGCATCATCATCGGCGCCGCCTTCGGCGCCATCGTCGACTCGCTCGTCAAGGACCTCATCACGCCGCTGATAGGGTTGATCGGCGGGACGCCGGATTTCTCGGCGCTCAAGGTCGGACCGGTCAACGTCGGCAACTTCATCAACGCCCTGATCGCGTTCCTCCTGAAGGCCGCCGGCCTCTATTTCCTCATCATCGTGCCGTTCAACCGCTTCGCGAGGAAGCTCGCGCCGGCTGCGCCCCCGACGCCATCCGAGATCTACCTGAGGGAGATCCGGGACGCCCTGGTCAAGAAGTGAAAAACTCGGTTACGCGACATGTTTGTCATCCCGAGCGCAGCGAGGGATCCCTTTAAAGTCGACATAGCGGCTCCGAAAGGGATCCCTCGTCGCCACGCTCCTCGGGATGACATTTCGCCGAGGCGGGCGCTCGCGTTCGGGATCGCGCTGGCGCTGACCTCCGCATGCGCCCGGCCTCCCAAGCCCGTCAGCGCGCCGCCCCCTCCTCCGACGGAGACGCCGGCCCCCACGCCGACGGCTCCGCCGGCGGCGCCGGTGACGGCTGGTGCGCTCGAAGGGGGCTGGTCTCGCCCCTCCCCCTCCGGCGCTTCTGGGCGACAGGGCCTGGTGCTGCATCCCGACGGGAGCCTCGGCTTGCTGGGTGTGCGCGGGCGGGATGGACGGTCCTGGCGCCTGGAAGACGGCACGCTCGTGCTCGTCCTGGGCGCGGAATCGTTGCCCGATCCCCAGGAATCGCGCCTCCGTGTCGAGTCGGCCGGCCCCGACCGGCTCGTCCTCGCGGGCGAGCACCCGCTGTCCGGAGCCTGGGAGCGCCGGCCCATGGCGGAGTTGACCGGGACGGTCACCTACCTGCAGCGCGTCGCGCTCACGCCGGAGGCCGTCGTCCAGATCGAGCTGCGCGACGTGTCCGGCGCGGACGAAGAGGCGCCGCTTCTCGCCAAACGAGTCCTGCGCCCCGAGGGAAAGCAGGTTCCGATATCCTTCGCGCTCGACTACGACCCCGCCGAAATCGATCCGCGGCGCACGTACGCCATCTCCGCCCGGATCGCGGACCGAGGCCAGCTCGCGTTCGTCACCGACACGAAGGTCCCGGTGATCACCAACGGCGCCCCGACGTCCGCCGAGATCCTGGTCGTGCCGGTGCGCTGACCCTTGTCATCCCGAGCGAAGCGAGGGACCCCTTTCGAGTCATCCGGCGGCTTGCAAAGGGATCCCTCGTCGGTTACCGCCGAGCTTCGCTCGGCGTTGCCTACTGGTGAGAGTCTGCCGCTGTTGGTCGGCTCGCTCCTCGGGATGACAGGGCGCGTACGCCCTGTCAGCTCGAGAAGCTGATCCCGAGGCGGTCGAGCGCCTTCAGAAGCAGCCCCGGCCGCCCGCCGGCGTCGACCTTCCGGAGCGCGCCCGTCACCAGCGCCACCGCCGCCCGGCGAAACGGCTCGGGCGGGTAGGGAAAGGGCTTCTTGCGGACCATCTCGAGGTCGAAGAGAGAGCTCGGCAGCTCCAGCGCGCGGTGCGCGAGGATGCGGCCCGCGATCCGCGTCGAGCCCACGCCGTGTCCGGTGTACCCCAGCCCGTAGACCAGGCGCCCTCCGGCCGCGTCGCCGAAGAACGGGGTCAGCCGCGTCGTCGAGGCGATCGGCCCGCCCCAGCGATAGGGAAACGTCAGGCTTTCGAGCTGCGGGAAGTGGCGCCGGAAGCTCGACTCCAGGGCCGCGTAGTGCCGGGGCGAGTGGTCGCACGCCTCCGAGACGCGATTGCCCGGGTAGTAGGCCGCTTCGCTCGTGCCCCACAGGATCCGGCCGTCGTCCGTCAGCCGGTAGTAGTTGAAGAACGTTCGCGCGTCCACGACGCCGCGGCGGGACCGCCAGCCGATCGTCTGCCGCTGCGAGGGGGTCAGCGGCTCGCTGACGAGGATGTAGTCGTAGAGAGGCAGGAATCGGGCGGTGAGCGACGGGCGGAGGTGATGGGAGTACGCGTTGGTCGCGAGGATCAGCTTCTCCGCCCGGAGGCTTCCGGGACCCGCAGTAAGCGCCACGCGGCCGCCCCGGAACGAGATTTTCGACACGCTCGTGTTCTCGTACACGCGAACCCCGAGTCGGACCGCCACGGCGCGCAGCCCCTCGGCCAGGCGGACCGGATTGACGAGCGCGTTGCGCGGGGCGAGCAGCGCCCCGAGGTAGAGCGGGCTCGCGAGCTCCGCCTGCGCCTCATCCCGGGACAGGATCCTCCAGCCCGGCGAGCCGACCCGTTCGGCGGCTTCGAGGCCCCGAGCCAGAGCCTCGACGTGCGCCGGCGTCAGCGCCATGACGAGCTGTCCGGGCCGCTCGAACCGCGCGTCGATGCCGCGCTCCCGGAGAAAGGTCTCCATCGCGTCGAGGTTTTCTCTTCCCAGCCGCGCCAGCCGCCGGGCCTCCTCCAGGCCGAAGTGCGCGATGGCGAGCTCGTGCGAGTGATCGATCGTCTCGCCCACGATGCCGGCGTTACGGCCGCTCCCCCCGTAGCCCACGAGCCCCTTCTCGAGGATCGCGACCCCCCGGCGGGGCTCGAGCTCCTTGAGAAACAGGGCCGTCCAGAGGCCCGTGTAGCCGCCGCCGACGATGGCGATGTCCGTCTCTTCCGACCCCTCGAGCCGTTCCCCCGCCG
>JBASRI010000224.1:0-2094 GCA_049273755.1 Thermoanaerobaculia bacterium | reverse complement strand
CTTCCAGGATCTCTTCGGCCTTCGGCCGCTCCCCCTCCTCCAGCAGATCGGCGGCCCGCGCGAACTCGCCGTCGAAATCGGTCGAGACCGCGACCGGACCCGCGTCCGCCCCGAGACGCGCGCCCGGCCCGAAGACCAATGCGGCGGCCAGGAAGAGAGCGGGGAACGCGCGCCGGGTCACCGGGAGCAGGGGGGGCGGCTCGGTCAGATTCCGAGAGCTTCGGCGCGGCCATCGGCGAGGATGCGGACGAGCTCCTCGTGGAAGAAGTTGCTCGAGCTGCGGACGTCCTCGGGGATCCTCTCGTCGTACATCTGGCGGCTCCGGTCGATGTCTTCCTTGAGCCGCTGGTAGAGGTTGCCTCCCTCGCGCCCCTCCAGGACCGCGCGCTCGTTGTACAGCTTGATCTCGGAGACGAGCAGGCGCGCGAACCGCCGCGCCTCCTCCCGCCGCTCGTCGCCGGGCGGCTGCGAGAGCGGCCCGCTCAAGCGGCGCGCGGACTCCGGCGCTTCGAGCGCGGGAGGCTCCGACAGCGAAAGCGAGGGCTCGGGCTCCGGGGCGGCGGGGGCTTGCTCCTTGAAATGCGGCCGCGGCCCCTCGGCGGAAGGCTCCGACAGGGCGGGTCCGGTCTCGCTGCCGACCTCGGGTGTCGTGGGCAGATCTTCGACGGCCGCCTCCTCGTTCATCCACATTCCGGCGGGCTCGGGCTTCTTGAACGCCTCCGGCAGCCGCAGGGCGGGCGCGGGTTTCAGCTTCCTCGCGGCGAGCCGGTCGACCACGAGCCCGGCAAGGAACGTCAAGAACCCCAGCGCGTCCGCGTCGAAGATCTCCTCTTCTCCGAGGACGACGTCCGCGTAGAGAGCGCCGGAGATCTTCTCGCGCACGACCATGGGAATCGCGATCGCATCGGACACCTTCGACGCGCGCAAAAGCGTCGAGATCTCGTTGGAGGCCGGCAAGCGCATCGCCGTACCGGTCATGACCTTCGAGAGCAGGCCTCCGTCGGTCAGCGGCATCGAGATCTGACGCACCACGTCGTCCTCGCCGCCGTGCGCCGAGAACCCGACCGCCTTCCACGCGCCGATCGCGCCGCCGCGCGACACAAGAAGCGCCGCCCGCGAGCAGTGGCGCCGGCACTCGTCGAGAAACCGGTGGAGCACGTCCACCTGCGTGGCCGCTTGATCGAGACCGCGCGCGGCCACGATCGAGACGGACCCGGGAGGCCTCGGCGCGCCCTCGGGCGTTCCCGCCCGCAGAAGCTCGGCCGGGACCACGCCTTTGAAGTCCTGGTCGAACTTCTCGAGGAATCCGAACCAACGCCGGTCCGTCTCGAGACGCAGCCGGTCGAATTCGTCCCGAAGCGCGGCAAAACGCTCCGCCAGACGCCGCTCGATCTCGGTTTCGAGCAGCCGGCGCCGCTCTTCGGCGTCCGCGTCGGTCATCTCAGGCATTATCGGAGGTGCCGGACCTTTCGTAAAGCTGTGCGCGAGAGACGTCTATATTCTAAACCATTCTTTCGATTGAGGATAGCGCGGTTCCCGTTGACACCCCTGGCGGCCCTCTCTAAGATGTCATGCTCGCTGAAAGTCTCGGGTAAGGGGGTGAGTGTACGTGCCACTGGTCCACGTCAAGGAAGATGAATCCTTCGAAAACGCCATGCGGCGTTTCAAACGAAAGTGCGAGAAATCCGGCATCCTCTCCGAGCTGAAAAAACGGCAGCACTACGAAAAGCCGAGCGCGAAACGCAAGCGCAAGATGATCCAAGCCCGCAAGAAAATGCTTCGCAAGCTTTCAGAGGAGCGCCGCGCGTCGGTCTGAACCCGGGAGACGGAAACGGCGCCGACCCGGAATCCCTCGAGCTCGGCGTCGTTCTCCGGCTCGTTTCGGCGCTCGCCCGCACGCCGCCCGGAAGGGCGGCGGTCTTGTCTCTGGCCCCCTCTCATGACGAAGGCGAGGTTCGCCGTCTCCTCGCGGAGACCGGCGAGGCGGTCGCGTTCCAGATCCGCCACGGCCGGCTGCCGCTGACGGGACTGGAGGAGATCGGCCCGACCCTCGACGCTCTCGCCGCCTCGGGGGGCGCCGGCTCGCCCGAAGAG
>JBASRI010000221.1:0-2796 GCA_049273755.1 Thermoanaerobaculia bacterium | reverse complement strand
GCGCCGTCCACCAGAGGCAAGCCCACAGCAGTAGACAACGCTGGCCAGAGGCCAGCGATAACCCACGACGGGCGGAGCCCGGCGTTCATCCCTTTGAAGTCTCGGTGCGGCTTCCAAAAGGATGTCTCGTCGCTGCGCTCCTCGGGATGACAGGCTTTGGTCCCGCCCCTTGTCATCCCGAGCGCAGCGAGATAGCCGACCACCGACCCGGCCACCGAAGGCAGACCCTCAGCAGTAGGGAACGACGACCGAAGGTCGGCCGTAACGTAGACCCTCAGCAGTAGGCGCGCCGTCCACCAGAGGCAAGCCCACAGCAGTAGACAACGCTGGCCAGAGGCCAGCGATAACCCACGACGGGCGGAGCCCGGCGTTCATCCCTTTGAAGCCTCGGTGCGGCTTCCAAGAGGATGTCTCGTCGCTGCGCTCCTCGGGATGACAGGGCGTCGCGAAGAGCGCTGCCCCGGAATTCGCTCCCAGCCTCTTCGGCTACAGTAACGCCGTGGATCTCCACCTCATCCCGGGCGCCGAGGCCAGCGCCGAGGAGCGCGACGCCGTGGACGGCGTCCTCGGCGCGCCGGCGTCGGGCTGGGAGGGAGGCATAAGGCGGCCTGAAGCCGAGGGGCACCTCGCGACGGGCGGGGATGCGATCCGGGAGCGCCGGCATCTGCTCCTTCCGGCGCTCTGGGCGGCGCAGTCGCGCGCCGGGTGGATTTCGCCGGGAGCGCTCAACTACATCTGCCAGCGGCTCGCCGTAGCGCCCGCGGAGGCGTACGGGGTCGCGACCTTCTACGCGATGTTCTCGGTCGAGCCGCAGCCGGCGACGATCGCGCACGTCTGCGAGGACCTGGCGTGCCGGCTGGCGGGCTCGCAGGATCTGATGAACGACCTCGCGCGGGAGATTCCGGCCGGCGCGGTCAAGCCGGCGCCGTGCCTGGGCCTCTGCGAGCGCGCGCCGGCGGTCCTTTATCAGTGCGCGGGCCGGGGAATGAAAGACTACGTGGTCGCGCCAGCGACAAAGCCGGCGGCCACGAGGGCCGCCCCTACACCCGGCCTCGTAGGGGCGGGGCTTGCCCCCGCCCGCCCGAGAGAAGGATCCCTTTCCGCTCCTCAGACCCAGGACTCCCGCAGCGATTCGCTGCGCTTGCTGCGCCGTGTGGGCCGCGTGGACCCCACGAGCCTCGACGACTATCTCGCGCACGGCGGCTACCGGGCCTTGCGCAAGGCGTTCGAGCTCGGGCCCGAGGGCGTGATCCGCGAGACGCTCGCCTCGAAGCTCCAGGGCCGCGGCGGCGCCGCCTTCCCCGCCGGGCGCAAGTGGGAGGCCGTCGTGAAGCAGTCCGCCCGGCCGCACTACCTCGTCTGCAACGCCGACGAGTCGGAGCCGGGCACCTTCAAGGACCGCGTCCTGATGGAGGAGGACCCGTTCGCTCTGGTCGAGGCGATGACGATCGCGGCGTACGCGACGGGGTGCGCGAAGGGCTACGTCTACATCCGCGGGGAGTACCCACTGTCGCTCGAGCGCGTCGAGACCGCGCTCGCGGCGGCGCGCTCGCGGGGCCTTCTGGGGTCGTCCGTGATGGGCGCGCCCTTCGCCTTCGACATCGAAACGCGCCGCGGGGCGGGCGCCTACATCTGCGGCGAAGAGACCGCGCTCTTCAACTCGATCGAGGGCTTCCGCGGCGAGCCGCGCAACAAGCCGCCCTTCCCGGTCGAGAAGGGGCTCTTCCAGAAGCCGACCGTCATCAACAACGTCGAGACCCTCGTCAACGTGCTCCCGATCGTGCTCGAGGGCGGCGCGGCGTTCGCGGCGATCGGCACCGAGCAGTCCACGGGGCCCAAACTCTTCTGCCTCTCGGGCCACGTCGCGCAGCCCGGCGTCTACGAGGTCGAGTTCGGCGCGACGCTGCGGCAGCTCATCGACATGGCGGGCGGCGTTCCCGAGGGGCGGGCGGTGCAGGCGGTGCTTCTGGGCGGAGCGGCGGGCTCGTTCCTGTCGCCGGCTGAGCTCGACGTGCCGCTGACCTTCGAGGGCACGCGCGCGATCGGCGCCTCGCTCGGCTCGGGTGTGATCATGGTCTTCGACGAGCGCGCCGACCTCGCGGACGCGGTCCGCCGCATCGCCGCGTTCTTCCGGGACGAGTCCTGCGGCCAGTGCGTCCCCTGCCGCGTCGGCGCGGAGCGCCAGGAGGAGCTGGTGACGCGGATCTCGGTGGGCCGTCCGCTGGGCTCGATGGCGCAGGAGGTCGCGCTGCTCGACGAGATGGCTCAGGCGATGCGCGATGCCTCGATCTGCGGCCTGGGCCAGACCGCCTCGGGGGCGATCCAGTCGGCCATCAAGAAGCTCGGAGTCTTCGGAGGCGCGAAGGCATGATCCCGACCGACAAGCGGATCCACCCGGAGCGCCCAGTCGAGCTGACGATCGACGGGAAGCCCGTGACGGTGCCCGACGGGACGACGATCCTCGAGGCCTGCCGGGCGCAGAAAATCGACACGCCGACCCTCTGCTTCCTGGAGAACCTGACGCCGGTCAACGTCTGCCGCGTCTGCGTCGTCGAGGTCGAGGGCTCGCGCACCCTCGTGCCGGCGTGCTCGCGGAAGGTCGAGCCGAAGATGAGCGTGAAGACCAACAGCGCGCGCGTGCGCCTCTCGCGCAAGCTCGTCCTCGAATTCCTGGCCTCCTCCGTGGACCTCTCCTGCGCGTCCGACGACGTGCGCCGCTGGATCGAGGGCTACGGCGCCGACCCCGGGCGCTACGGCGCCTCGTCGCCGGCGGCGAAGGCCGGCGAGCGCGACGCC
>JBASRI010000190.1:0-2779 GCA_049273755.1 Thermoanaerobaculia bacterium | reverse complement strand
CGATTCAACCAGACGAGCCCTCGCTTCTCTCCGGATGGACGGTGGATCGCATACGAGTCGGATGAGTCCGGAGATCCCGAAATCTACGTCGCGCTGACGGACGGAGGTGGAGACAAGCGGCGGATCTCTCCCGAAGGAGGCCGGCGGCCGCGCTGGCGTCGAGACGGGAAAGAGCTGTACTACATCGCGCCCGGCAACGTCGTGATGGCCGTTCCCGTCACGCCCGGGCCGCAATGGGCTACCGGAGCTCCCGCCCCGCTTTTTCGCGTCGATGCCGAGATTGAAAACTACGACGTGGCTCCCGACGGAGCGCGATTCCTGGTCAGCCTGCCCGTGGAGAAATCGCGCGAGTCGCCGCTGCGCGTGATCCTGAACTGGCCGGCGCTGCTAAAAGGCGAGAAATGACGCTCGCCGCCGGTATCCGTCTCGGCCCCTACGAGATCCTCGCGCCCCTGGGCGCGGGCGGGATGGGCGAGGTGTACCGGGCGAAAGACACGCGGCTGGGGCGCGAGGTGGCGATCAAGGTGCTGCCGGCGTCGTTTTCTCAAGATGCCGATCGGCTCCGCCGCTTCGAGCAGGAAGCACGCGCCGCCTCCGCGTTGAGCCACCCCAACATCCTGACCGTCCACGATGTCGGCACGCACGAGAAGTCTCCCTACGTCGTCACGGAGCTTCTCGAGGGCCAGACGTTGCGCGAACAAATCGATCGGGGCCCTCTCGGCCTCCGGCGGGCTTTGGAAATCGCAACCGCGCTCGCCCACGGCCTCGCCGCGGCACACGAGAAGGGGATCGTGCACCGCGACATCAAGCCCGAAAACCTCTTCGTGACCCGGGACGGACGACTGAAGATCCTGGACTTCGGTCTCGCCCGCGTCGTCTCGCCCGAGGACTCCGATTCGAGCCTGCCGACGGCCACGCACACGCGGACGGGCACGGTCCTCGGGACGGCGTCCTACATGTCGCCCGAGCAGGCGCGCGGCCAACCAGCGGACGCGCGCAGCGACATCTTCTCCTTCGGCGTCGTCTTCTACGAGATGCTCTCGGGCCGCAGGCCGTTCGCCGGAGGCTCACCGATCGAGACCCTGAATGCGATCCTCAGGGACGAGCCGCCGCCGCTCGAAGGCCCCGCCGGAGGGCTCCCTCCCGCGCTCGAGCGCCTGGTCGGGCGGTGTCTCGAGAAGAGCCGGGAGTTGAGGTTTCAGAACGCGCGCGATCTCGCCTTCGCGCTCGAGTCTGCGGAGGCGCCGCGGGCCGACTTCTCGTCACCGGGACGGCCACGCACCCGACGCTCGATTGCCGTTCTCCTCTTCAAGGATCTCGCCGGCGATCCCGCCAACGCGCACCTCGGACTGGGGCTGGCGGACGCGACGATCACGGAGCTGGCGTCGATGAAATCGCTGCTCGTGCGTCCCACGGCCGCCATCCTCCGCTACCGCGGAAGCTCGATCGATCCCGAGCAGGCGGGTCACGAGCTCGGTGTGGACGCCGTCGTGGACGGAAACTTCCAGCGCTCGGGCTCCCGCCTCCGCGTCACGGTCCAGTTGATCGAGACAGCCGACGGACGGCCGCTGTGGGGTACGAAGATCGACACGTCGCTCGACGATCTCTTCGCCATGCAGGACGAGGTCTCCCGCAAGATCGCCGCAGCGCTCGAGGTGGAGCTGTCGCCCGCGGAGGAGCGCCGTCCCGGCGGGCCGCCCTCGGGAAAGGCCTTCGAGCTCTACCTGAAGGGGCGCCTTCATCTGTCGGCGGACACGACGTTTCCCGAGGTCAATGCCGCCATCGAGTGCTTCGAGCGGGCGCTCGAGATCGACGCCGGCTTCGCTCTGGCTCAGCTCGGTCTGGCCGACGCGTTCGCTCGGATGGCCTTCTCGATCGATCCGGAAGGCGACTGGTACGAGCGAGCACAGACGATGTGCCAGAGGGCTCTCACCGAGGCTCCCGATCTTCCGGAAGGGCGATACTTGAAGGGCAGACTCCTGTGGCACCCGCGCAGCGGCTGGAACGCCGACGCGGCGATGCGCGAGTTCTCCGCCGCGATCGCCGGCCGGCCCAATCTCAACGAGGCTCACCACTTCCTGGCGCAGCTCTTGAATCACCTCGGGCTCCTCGAGGAAGCCGTCCGGTCCTTCGACCGGGCCCTCGCCATCGACCCCGAGGATCACTACGCGCACATCCATCGGGCGTTCGCGCGCTACCTGCAGGGCCGCTTCGACGGGGCGCTGGGGGCGCTGCAGGCGAGATCTGCGAAGACGCCGACGCCCTCGGATTGGGTTTTTTACCAGGTCACGCTCTGCCAGCTCCATCTCGGCCATGCCCGCGACGCCGACGCCACCATCGAGCGCCTGTCCCGGCAGTTCCCGGGGAGCATCCTCGTCGCTCCTCTCCGGGGACTGGTCGCGGGGATGGAAGGGGACGCCACACGGGCGCGCGAGCAGATCGAGCTCGTCGTGCGCAATCGGAAGCTCTTCGGCCACTATCACCACGCCCAATACGACGTCGCGTGCATCGAGGCATTCCTCGGCGAAAAGCAGCGGGCGCTCGACTGGCTGGCGGAAGCCGCCGGGAACGGGTTCCCCTGCGCCTCCTTCTTCGAGATCGACCCGTGGTTGGAGCCTTTGCGCGGTGAAGCCCGCTTCCGAGAGCTCATCGCGGACCTCCAGGTCGAGCGCGAGGCTCATCGGCGGCTCTATGGCGAGCTCACCTCCGCGATCTCCTGAGACGGCGGCCCGCCTCCGCGGGGACCTACAGCTTCACCAGGCACCACTCCTCGGACCAC
>JBASRI010000188.1:0-2904 GCA_049273755.1 Thermoanaerobaculia bacterium | reverse complement strand
AGATTCAACGACGCGGTCACGGAGTACATGGCGTTTCTCGAGGACCACGAGATCCTGACCGTGAAGGACTACATGGACCCGGCTCTGCGCGCGCGGATCGGCAGCTACAGCCCAGGTCCTCGCGCGTTCTTCGGGGAGGTGGACTACCGCGACCCCGAGGTCATGCGCACCCACGGGTACCACTGGTTCGACAAGGCCTTGATGGTTCACGAGCAGCCGCCGACCCCGATCCGCAAGGAAGTGCTCCTCTACAACATCTTCAACACGCACACCGAGGGCCACGCGACGGGCTGGGAAGAGCTGATGATGCAGGCCGGGATGTTCGACGCCCGGCCGCGCTCGCACGAGCTCGTGTACATCCTCGTCGCCCAGCGGGCCGCGCGGGCGCTCGGCGAGCTCTTCATGCAGAGCAACCAGATGACCCTCGAACAGGCGTCGGCCTTCGCCTGCGCCAACACGCCGCGGGGCTGGCTGCGCATGGACGGGAACCTGGTCGTCTCCGAGCAGCACCTCTTTCTGCAGCAGCCCGGCTACGGGACGAGCTACCTGATCGGCAAGATCGAGATCGAGAAGCTCCTGGCCGATCGCAAACAGCAGCTCGGCGACGGCTTCCGGATGAAGCAGTTCATGGACGACTTCAACGCCCGGGGTCTCGTCCCGGCCTCGTTGCTTCGCTGGGAGATGACCGGAAAGAAGTCGCCCGAGCTCGAACGGATGCTGCGGTAGCTCGGGATCCCTCGCTTTGCTCGGGATGACGGCGTACAGCCTGTCATCCCGAGGGCCGCAGGCCCGAGGGATCCCGAACTCGATACGCGGCGCTATTTCTTGGGGGCGCCCACCATCTTGATGTCGAACTTGCCTTTGCTCTCCGCGAAGAAGACGCAGTCCGAAGCCTTGTCACAGCCGGTGCTGTGACGGTAGTTCCCACCCGGCTGCATCAGGTATGAGCCGGGGCCCAGCCTGACCTCGGGCTTTCCCTCCGGAGTGTGAATGAACGTTCCCGACACGACGACGATGCGCATGTCGGAGGTGTGCGTGTGCAGAGGCGCCGTGAATCCCGCTGGAAACTTCATCATGGCGCCATAGGCGCCCTTGGTGTGGTCGCCCCAAAGATCGACGACCTTGGCGCCCGGAGGAGCGTCTGTCATGTCCATCCACTTCAGATCCGCGGCCGGCCAGACCACGGCTTTCTTTGCCGCTCCGCCGTGTGCCTGCCCCAGGACCGCTCCCGCCACCAGAAAAGACACGATGACCGCCAGGATTTTTCCCCTCATGCCGTCCTCCTCTCTTTCATCAGGTCGTGCTGCCCGGACGCTATATCCCATCTCGGCTTAGGGCAAGCCGGAAAGCCGCAGGCCCTTGTCATCCCGAGGAGCGCAGCGACGAGGGATCCCTCTAGTAGCCGCACCGAGGCTTGAAAGGGATCCCTCGCTGCGCTCGGGATGACAGGAGCAGAACGACGAGGGATCCCGGACTCGATCCGCGCGGCTATTCCTCGCCGCGGACTCGGCCTCGGTGGGCCTTCACCCGCGCCCGGCGCACTTTCGACACGATTCGCCTCTCATGAGCTGCCTTGCTGGGGCGGGTCTTCTTGCGCTTCTTGGGCCTCGCGGCCGCCTGACGCACCAGCTCCGCCAGGCGCTCCCGCGCGGCGGAGCGATTCTGAGCCTGGGTGCGGTGCTCGCGACTGTCGATCAAGAGGACGCCTTCGGAAGTCATCCGCTTTCCAGCGAGCGTTCTCAGCCGTTCCTTCACGTCTTCCGGCAGCGATGACGCTCCGACGTCGTAACGCAGCTCCACCGCGGTCGACACCTTGTTGACGTTCTGACCTCCGGGGCCCGATGCGCGCACGAATCGCTCGTCCACCTCGTGCTCGCGGATCGAGATCTCAGGCGTGACGTGAAGCATCGTCGATCAGTCTACCCGCGGTAGTCTGATGTCAAGGAGGAGCGTCGCTACAGGTTACGGGTGGCTCGTGATCGCGAGAATCGTGATCTGGCCCCTTTCGGGACCGTAGTACCAGAAGACACGATAGGCGGCCGGAGTGTTCTGTTCCGCATAGACCTCGAATACTTCCTCCCCGCTGGGGCCGGAAAGCGAACTGAACTTGTGGCTTTGCAGGCCCGGGTGGCGCGGGTTCGATTCAAGGCGCGCCAGCGTCTTCCGAACAGCGCTTAGCCTCTTCGCCAGGCCGGAATCGCGTTCTAGCTCCTTCAGAGTCGCCTTTGCGCCAGCCGTCAGGTAGAGCGAGAAAGAAGGCACCTAAGATTCAGCGCCGGCTATTTGAGGTATTTCTTGAACGACATCTTGACCAGCCGACCCGCCTTCGCATCCGCGATGCCCCTCTTGACGCTCTCCAGCGCCTCTTTGTTCTCCCACAGCCACCGTTCCTCTGCCGGGATCTCCACGAACGGCTCGAGCACGATCTTTCCGTCGGGTAGGCGGCGCGCGCGATAGCTGCTGACTCCGTCGGCGAGCTTGCCGAGCGTGATGCGTCCCTTCGCGTCCGGGCGGAGGCGGTAAGGACCTTTCGCGTTGGGGGCTTCGCTCATGGGATGAGAATACGGCCTGGTGGGAATTGTGTCAAGTGGGATATCCCACCGACCGCCAGAGCTCAATGCGTCTTTGCGTAGCTCTCGACATCCGCCAGGATTCGATCCAGTTGCTCGCGGGAGTAGAGGCGGCCGTTCGCGATGACGGCCCGAATCCTTCGGGTGTTGCGGATGTCGTCGAGCGGGTTCGCGTCGAGAAGGACGAGGTCGGCGATCTTGCCATTCGCGACCGTGCCGTAGTCCAGGAACTTCTCGAGGAAGCTGGCGGGGTTGATCGTCGCGGTCTGGAGGGCCTCCAGCGGTGTGAAGCCGGCGTCGACGAAGCGCTGCAGCTCCTGATGAAGGCTGAACC
>JBASRI010000177.1:0-5193 GCA_049273755.1 Thermoanaerobaculia bacterium | reverse complement strand
ACCCTCGGCTACGGCGCCGCGATCGCGGTCGGCCGCTTCGCGCAGCAGCAGTTCCGGGGACGAGGCCTTTCGAGGCTCGCGGCGCGGGTCCGGCGATGACGGTGCGCACCGCCGACACCGTCGTCGTCGGCGGCGGCGTCATCGGCTGTGCCCTCGCCGCGGAGCTCGCGGACCGGGGACAGCGCGTGATCGTTCTGGAGCGGGCGGAGCCCGGAGCGGAGGCCTCCAGCGCGGCGGCCGGGATGTTGTCGCCCCAAACCGACGCCCTCCGGCCGTCTCCCTTCTTCGAGCTCGCGCTGGAGAGCCGGGAGCTGCACGCGGAATGGGCGCGAGCGCTCTTGGAGGAGACCGGCATCGACGTCGGGTACCGGCGAACCGGCGTCTACCGCTGCCGCTTCTCGGAGGAAGCGGCCGAGTCGTCGGCCTTCGCGTGGCAGCGCGAGCGCGGCTTGCGTGTCGAGCCGCGCGATCGACAAGCGCTGGCGCGGGAGCTCGAAGGCCGGCTCTCGACGGCGGTCGCGCACGCGCTCTTTTTCCCGGACGAGGCGGTGGTGAATCCGCGCCTGCTGGCCCGCGCCGCCTGGCTCTCGGCCGAGCGCCGGGGAGCCCGGATCCTGTCGGACACGCCTGCCCGCGGCTTGCTCCTCGAGACCGGTCTCTGCCGCGGGGTCGAGACCGACGCGGGGCCGATCTCTTCCGGCGCCGTCGTCAACGCCGCCGGCGCGTGGGCAGCCTCCCTCTCGGGCGGCGCCCCCGCGGTCCCGGTCTTTCCGGTGCGCGGCCAGATCGTCGAAGTGCGCCTGGAGGGCCGGCCGCTCTCCAAGGTCGTCAGCTCCGAGGAGGCCTACGTCGTTCCGCGTCCCGACGGCACGGCGCTGGTCGGATCGACCGAGGAGCATGTCGGATTCCGAAAGGAAGTCACGGCCGGAGCCGTGTCCGCGCTGCTGGCCGCGGGGGCCCGGCTCCTGCCGTCGCTGTCCTCGGCGCGGTTTGAGACGGCCTGGTCGGGGCTGCGCCCCGGCACGCCCGACGGGCTCCCGATCCTGGGCGCCTCGCCGGTCCGAGGGCTCTTCTTTGCGGCCGGGCACTTCCGCAACGGCGTTCTGCTCGCTCCGGCGACCGCGCAGCGAATGGCCGATCTGCTGGTGAACGGCCGTGGAGCGCTCGCGCTCGCTCCGTTCTCCGTGGAGCGCTTCGCCGCGGCGCCGTCGTTGGCCTGACATCCTGCCCTGCGGGGCAGAATTTCGGCTAGAATCTTGAAACGTCGCAGGGGCCCTGCAACGTCGCAGGGGCTTAACATGATGGAAGTGTCAAGATGAGAAGAGCGGTCTATGCCGGGGTCCAGCGGATCGCGGACGCCTTGTGGAACGTCGCGCGCGGGGTCGACCGCCGGTTTCCGGAAGGCTCCTTTCAGCCCAAATGGGCTCCGGCGCCGCTTCTGAAGCAGCGGCAGAAGTCCTTCCCCCCGCTGGGCTTTCCCCGCAAGACCGACTCGCTTTGCCCGCGCTGCGTCTCCGAGGTCCGCGCCCAGATCCTGTCGGGCGACGCCGACTGGAAGGTTCTGATCGAAGGCAACCCCGGCGAGATCCCCGCCGAGATCGTCGAGGAGGGCGGCCGGATCCTCATGAAGAAGGACTGCCCCAAGCACGGGCATTTCGAGGACGTCATGTCCACGGATCCGGCCTTCTTCAGGCGCCTGGAAACGATGTACCCCGGCCGCGACTTCGTGATCCCGAAGGACGGCCTCCACGAGCATGGAACCTCCTCGATCAAGTACGGGCGCGGGGCGGTCCTCACGATCGACCTGACGAACCGCTGCAACATGATGTGCGACCCCTGCTTCATGGACGCCAACCAGGTGGGCTACGTCCATGAGCTCGAGTGGGAGGAGGTCCAGAAGCTGCTCGATGATGCGGCCTCGATCAAGCCGCGCCGCCAGCTCTCGGTCCAGTTCTCGGGCGGCGAGCCCACACTCTCGCCGCATTTCCTGCCCGCGATCCGGTACGCGCGCAAGCTCGGCTATTTCTCGGTCCAGAGCGCGACCAACGGGATCCGCTTCGCGCAGGACGAGACCTTCGCAAAGGAGGCCGCCGAAGCGGGCCTGCGCTTCGCGTACCTCCAGTTCGACGGCGTCGGCAACGAGCACAACCAGCACCGCAAGGTCGGCAACCTCTACGACGTCAAGCTGCGGGCGATCGAGAACCTCCACAAGCACGGCGTGGACGTCACTCTCGTCGTGACGATCGTCAACGGGATCAACAACGACCAGGTCGGCGACATCATCCGGTTCGGCCTCGCCAACATCGACAAGGTCACGGCCGTGGCTTTCCAGCCGGTCTCCTTCACGGGCCGCGACGAGGACATCGACGACGAGACCCGCGCCAAACAGCGCTACACGCTCTCGCACCTCGCCCACGACGTGAAGTCGCAGGCGGGCATCGGGGAGCCGATGCGGGACTGGTACCCGCTCTCGGCGTCCGGCCCGCTGTCGGATCTGAAGGACCTGCTCGGCGGCCTCGAGTCCGAGTGGGGATCGTTCAAGTGCGGCTGCCACCCCAACTGCGGCATCGGCACGATGATGCTGGTGGAGGAGTCGACGCGCAACGCCGTGACGGTGCCCTCGGTCCTCGACGTGGACCGCATGCTCTCGGACATCAAGGCGATCACGGACTCGGGCCGCAAGAAGACGTGGACCGCCCTCCAGGTCGCCCTCTCCGTGATGCGCAACCTGCGGCCCGAGGGGGTCCCGGCGGGACTGACGCCCTGGAAACTGACGAAGATCATGGACGGCCACACCGGCGGGAAGCTCGGCTTCACGCACAAGAAGCGCGATTCCTGGCGGGTCTTCTTCATCGGCGGAATGTGGTTCCAGGACCTGTTCAACTACGACTTCCGCCGCACCGAGATGTGCATCATCCCGTACGCCACGCAGATGGGGGAGATCTCCTTTTGCGCGTACAACACGGGTGTCGGCTGGCGCAAGATCATCGAGGAGATGTTCCAGACCGCGTCGCTCGCGGAGTGGCACAAGACCAGGGGGCGTCACGAGGTGTACGCCCGCGGGCGAAACGTCCCTCTCCCGGTCCTGCCTGGCCAGAAGGTGCCGGCTCCGGAGATCCCGGGAATGCCGGCAGCGGCTGCGGCTCCCGGCGTCGCCGCCCGCGGAATGCTTCCCGTCTACGGCGCGGCGGTCAAGTAGCAGACGGCGATCCGCGCCTGGACGGGATCGCCTCGATCCTGATCGGCCTGATCCTGGCCGGCGTCGCCGTCTTTCTCGCGCTGGACAGCCGCCCCGGCTGCTGATCGGCGAGACAGCGGATCCCGGGATCGTCAAGAGCATCCGCTCCGTCGTGGAATCGGATCCTGCGGTCGTGCGGGCAGGGGATCCCCTGACGATGCACCTGGGGCCGGACCGGCTCCTCGTGAACCTCGACGTTCAGTTTCGAAAGGAGCTGTCGTCGACGGAGCTCGAACGGGCCATCGAACGGCTCGAAGCCCGGATCCGGGAGAAGCACCCGGAGGTCGAGCGCATCTTCCTGGAAGCCCGATCTCTCGGATCGGCTGCCCCGGGCTTCACCGGGTCAGACACGCCGGCCCCAGCGCCTTTGATCCGCGGGGCCTGAGCCTCGAAGCGGGTCTGGTCCCATTGCCCTCAGCGGCCTGCCCGGCTGACGCTCCGCCTTCTGGGGCCCGCGGCTCCGCTGCGCCGTCTCGTGCGCGGCGCGCCGCTCGGCCTTCTCGCGAGCGCGCTTGCGCTCTTCGGCCTTGCGCGCGCGAATCTGCGCGATGCGTTCGGCCAGCGGAACCTCGAACCGCTCGGCGGGGGCCTTCGAATAGTCGAAGCCTGGGACGGTGACGCGGGGCAGGCGTTTCCCGATCGCCCGCTCGATCGCGGCGAGGTCGGTCTGCTCCTCAGGGGAGACCAGCGTGAAGGCGTCGCCGGTCATCTCGGCGCGGGCGGTGCGGCCGACGCGGTGGATGTAGTCCTCGGGGACGTTTGGAACGTCGAAATTGACGACGTGGGAAAGCGCTTCGACGTCGATGCCGCGGGCGGCGATGTCCGTGGCGACGAGAACGCGGTGCTTCCCGCTCTTGAAGCCGGCGAGGGCCTGCGTGCGCTGCGCCTGGGTCCGGTTGCCGTGAATGCGCTCGCAGGACACGCCCTTCTTCGCGAGCGTATCGGCGAGCCGGTTGGCGCGGTGCTTGGTCCGGGTGAAGACGAGGACGTTCTTGATGTCGCCGCGCTTGAGGAGCTCGAGCAGGAGCGGAGCCTTCAGATTCTGCGCCACCGGGTACACCGCCTGTGTGATCCCGACCGCCGGAGCGGCCTGCCGCTCGAGGTTCACGGTGAAGGGGTTCTTCAGCATCTCGCGCGTCAGGGCGACGATCGGCGGCGGCATCGTGGCGGAGAAAAAGAGCGTCTGGCGCTTGGCGGGCAGGTGTTTCAGCACGCGCCGGATGTCGGGCAGGAAACCCATGTCGAGCATCCGGTCGGCCTCGTCCAGGACAAGGACTTCGAGGTGCTCGAGCTTCGCGTAGGGAAAGCGGAAATGGTCGAGCAGGCGCCCGGGGGTGGCGATCAGGATGTCGGCGCCGGAGCGGAAGGCGTGCTCCTGCGGCCCCATCGACACGCCCCCGAAAACGGAGGCCGAGGAGAAGGGCGTGTGAACGGTCAGCTCCTTCGCGTGCTCGTTGATCTGCGCCGCGAGCTCCCGCGTGGGCGTGAGCACCAGGGCGCGCGTGACGCCGCGCTTCTTGCCGATGAGCCGGTTCGCGATCGGCAGGAGGAACGCGGCAGTCTTGCCGCTGCCGGTCATGGCGCAGGCGAGC
This sequence comes from Thermoanaerobaculia bacterium, assembly GCA_049273755.1. Taxonomy (GTDB): domain Bacteria; phylum Acidobacteriota; class Thermoanaerobaculia; order UBA5066; family Gp7-AA6; genus DAHUXD01. The sequence goes on along the minus strand of JBASRI010000177.1, from coordinate 363 downwards.
ACGTCGCGGCCCTCCATGGCCGGGGGAATGGCGTCGGATTGGATCGGCGTGGGGCGCGTGAACCCCATCTCGCGCACGCCGCGCAGCAGATCGGGGTGGAGACCGAATTGAGAGAAAGGCAAGGAAATCCTCCTCGGGTGAACGTTCCGGCTGTCTTTTTGTTGGGAACGGAGGATTCGCCGGCGAGGCCTACGTTCGCGGTTCGGCAGCGTCACGAGCCGCCGAAGGAGCGCGCAGACTGCCACAGTCGTGACCGAAACGCAAACCGGCTTCGCGGGCTATGATCGCGGCGTGAAGGGCGGCCTCCTCCTGGCGCTGCTCCTGGCGCCCGCGTGCGGCCGTGCTCCGGCGCCGGCTCCGGCC
>JBASRI010000175.1:0-2179 GCA_049273755.1 Thermoanaerobaculia bacterium | reverse complement strand
TCGCCGTGCTCTACGAGAACGTGCCTCCGCGCGAGGCCGTCGACCAGCTGATGACGCGCGCGCTGCGGCCCGAGTAGGCCGGCGGCCCTAAGACGCCTTTCTCACGCGCTTCCGGTGCTCGAGCACGCGGATCGGAAGCACGATCGCCTGGAGGCCCGCGAACTGGAGACGGCGCTGGATCGCGAACGCGGTCTCGTTGTGCAGAATGCGGTAGTAGAAACGGTCGTTTTCGAAAACGAGCTGGCCCAGGAAGAAGATCGAGCGCGGGAACTCCTTTTTCACTTCTTCGCACAGCTCCACGACCGATTGGACGGCTTCCGTTCCGATCTTGAAGCGGTAGTCGGCCTTGAAGCCGAGCTTGCGGGCGAACTGCACGTACTTCTCGAGGTCCTCGATCGTATGTTTCTTGAGCGCCTCGATTTCGGTCTCGCCTTTGAAGACCGCCGAATCGATGACGCCGACCGAAACGAAGAGGTAGCTCCGGAACTGGTGGGGGAAGAGGTTCTGGACGGACAGCACGGTGTGAACGCCCAGGCCCGAGAATCCGTTGACGAGCATGACTGCCACAGGCTCGTCGCGCTGGATCTGACCGGTCTCCAGAGGGTGCGGGCGCACCGGAATGTCCAGGAGCTGTTCGTCGAGCCGACGGAGCTGCTCCCGCACGCGCAGGTAGTGGCGCTTGATCAAGAAGGCCAGGGACACGAGAAGCGCGGTGACGACGATCGTCAGCCAGCCGCCTTCGTACGCCTTTTCGTAGATGGTGATGATCAGGATCGAGACGGAGAGGACCGCCCCGGTGCCCTGGAGCAGGATGCCTTTCTTCCACTTCGGGTCGCGACCGCGCTCCTGCCACCAGTGGCGAGTCATGCCGATCAGGGTCAGGCTGAACGTCACGAACACGTTGATCGCGTACATGACGAGGAGGCTCGAAACCGATCCCCGCGTGTAGAAGAGCGTGGCTGCCGCCGCCAGGCCCATCAGCCAGATGCCGTTGTTGGTAACGAGGCGGTCTGAGAGCTGGGCGAACCGCCGTGGCGCCCAGGAGTCCACGGCCATGTTGGCCAGGATGCGGGGGCCGTCGAGAAAGCCGGTCTGGGCCGCGACGAAGAGGATCGAGCCGGCCGCCGCGAGCGTGAGGATGATGAGCATCTGGCCGATCTCGAAGCCGCCAATGGCCCAGCCTCCGAACGTCTTCTCCGCGAGGACGGCGTTCATGACCTTGTTGGGCTGAGGCCGGGAGTCGGTCAGGAGGTATCCCAGGATGATCCCCGATGCCATGATCGAAAGCGACGTCGCCATATAGGCCATCGTCCGCTTGGCGTTGGCGACCTTGGGCTCGCGCAGGATCTGAACGCCATTCGACACGGCCTCGATTCCCGTGTACGCGCCCGCCCCGAGTGAGTAGGCGCGCAGAACGATGAAGATCGTGGCGAGCCAGCCGATCTGACTGGCCGTGGAGCGCGCCTCCTGGATCGCGCCGACGTACACCTGGGGCAGGCCGAAGACATGCTGTCCCACGGCCACGGTGACCATCAGAAAGTGGGTCGTCACGAAAAGAATGAAAATCGGTACCAGAATCTGGACGCTCTCCTTGACGCCGCGCAGGTTTAGGAGGATCAGAAGGCCGAGAATCAGGATCTTGAACGTGAAGCGCTGGTGGCCCCACGCCGCGGGGAGAAAGCTGAAGATCTGGTCGATGCCGGAGGCCACGGACGTCGAGATCGTCAGAACGTAGTCGAAGATCAGGGCGCACCCGGACACGACGCCGAATCGAGGGCCGAGGAGTTTGGTGGCCACGAGGTAGCCGCCGCCCCCGCCCGGGAACAGCTCGATGACTTTGCTGTAACAGGCCGAGATGATGAGGACGGTGGCGGCGATCATCAGGGCCAGGAACACGGCGAGATACCGGTGCTCGCCCAGCGCCTTGAAGGCTTCCTCCGGGCCGTATGCGGAAGAGGACAGGCCGTCGGCTCCGAGTCCCACCCAGGCCAAAAACGCGGCGAGCGAAACGGTGTGGAAGATCCGGGGATCCATCGGATCCCGCGCTTTGCCGACCAGAATGGTCTTGATTGTGGTGGGCAAGGTTAGACGGCTGCTGAAAGATGGATGTGGGCGTCGTGGCCGGGGCTTTCGGCCGCGGGCGTTCGCTTCGCGAACGGCGGCCGAGAGTCTCTGCTAC
>JBASRI010000167.1:0-9805 GCA_049273755.1 Thermoanaerobaculia bacterium | reverse complement strand
GCCCCGGAGCGGCCAGTCGGCGCAGCCTCAGACCGGTTCGCGGGAGCGCGCGGAGCAAGCGCGTCCCACGCCGCAGCAGAACCGGGACCGTTCCCGGCCGCGCCCCACGCCCACGGCTCGTCCGAACTAGCGGAATCATCGGAGAGAGGCGCCCGCCACGGGCGCCTCTTTTTTGCGTCAGGCCAGGTGGACGCCCGGCGCGACGCTTCCCGCGCCCCGCGCCAGAGGGATCGAGGCCGCATCCGCGCGACGCCCGCCAGGTGGGCGACGCCATACTCTCTATAAAACCTTCTATATGAAACACTTACAGATACCTGTAAGTTGACTTTTCTGTATAGATTCACGTATGCTGCCGGACGAGATGGAAAGAACCGCTTCCGACAACGCCTCCGTCCTCGAGCTCACCAACCGCGAGTACAAGGCGGGCTTCGTCACGGACATCGAGTCCGAGACGATCCCCCCGGGCCTCTCCGAGGACGTCATCCGGCTGATCTCCGCCAAGAAGGGCGAGCCCGGCTGGATGCTGGAGTGGCGCCTGAAGGCCTACCGCCACTGGCTCACGATGAAGGAGCCGACCTGGCAGAACGTCTACTACCCCCCGATCGACTACCAGAAGATCGTCTACTACGCGGCGCCCAAGACGAAGAACGAGGGACCCAGGTCGCTCGAGGATGTGGACCCGAAGCTGCTGGAGACCTACGAGAAACTCGGCATTCCGCTGCGCGAGCGCGCGAAGCTCGCCGGCGTCGCCGTGGACGCGGTCTTCGACTCGGTTTCGGTCGCGACGACGTTCCGCGAGCAGCTCGCCAAGGTCGGCATCATCTTCTGCTCCTTCTCCGAAGCCGTGCAGAACCATCCGGAGCTGGTCAAGAAGTACCTGGGCTCGGTCGTTCCCTACACGGACAACTTCTTCGCAACGCTGAACTCGGCCGTCTTCTCGGACGGCTCCTTCTGCTACATCCCGAAGGGCGTGCGCTCCCCGATGGAGCTCTCGACCTATTTCCGCATCAACTCCGCCAACACCGGCCAGTTCGAGCGGACCCTCATCGTGGCCGAGGAGGGCGCGTACGTCTCGTACCTCGAGGGCTGCACCGCCCCGATCCGAGACGAGAACCAGCTCCACGCCGCGGTCGTCGAGCTCGTCGCCCTCGAGGGCGCCGAGATCAAGTACTCGACGGTCCAGAACTGGTATCCCGGCGACAAGGACGGCAAGGGCGGCATCTACAACTTCGTGACCAAACGCGGCGCCTGCCGCGGGAAGCGCTCCAAGATCTCGTGGACGCAGGTCGAGACGGGCTCCGCGATCACGTGGAAGTACCCGAGCTGCATCCTCCAGGGCGACGATTCGGTCGGCGAGTTCTACTCGGTCGCCGTGACGAACAACCGCCAACAGGCCGACACCGGCACCAAGATGATCCACATCGGGAAGAACACCAAGTCCACGATCGTCTCCAAGGGCATCTCCGCCGGCCACGGACAGAACACCTACCGCGGCATGGTCAAGATCCTGGGCAAGGCCGAGGGCGCGCGAAACTACTCCCAGTGCGACTCCCTGCTGATCGGGGACAAGTGCGGCGCGCACACCTTCCCGTACATCGAGGTCAACAACGCGACGGCGCAGATGGAGCACGAAGCCTCGACGTCCAAGATCGGCGAGGACCAGATCTTCTATTTTCAGCAGCGCGGCATCTCGGCCGAAGAGGCCGTCAACATGATCGTCAACGGCTTCTGCAAGGTCGTCTTCAAGGAGCTCCCCATGGAGTTCGCCGTCGAGGCCCAGAAGCTTCTCGGCGTGTCGCTGGAAGGAAGCGTCGGCTAGAACGTGGGGGCGGGCTGGTCCCCGCCCGCAGGCGGCCGCAAGGGCGGTTCCCTACGACGGAGGCAAAGGAAGCAATCGATGACAAAGGCCCTTCTCGAGATCAAGAACCTGCACGCGAACGTCGCGGGCAACGAGATCCTCCGCGGCGTGGACCTGACTGTCCATCCCGGAGAGGTCCACGCGATCATGGGACCCAACGGGTCCGGAAAGTCGACGCTGGCGCACGTGCTCGCGGGGCGCCCCGGCTACACCGTGACCGAGGGCCGGGTGTTCTACAAGGGAAAGGACCTCCTGGCCATGGCGCCGGAGCAGCGGGCGCGCGAGGGCGTCTTCCTGGCGTTCCAGTATCCCGTCGAGATCCCCGGCGTCTCCAACGTGTATTTCCTGAAGGCCGCCGTCAACGCCATTCGCAAGCACCGGGGGCTTCCGGAATACGACGCGATCGAGTTTCTCCAGCTCGTCAAGGAGAAGACGAAGGTCGTCCAGATCGACGAGGAGCTCATCAAGCGGCCCGTCAACGAGGGCTTCTCGGGCGGGGAGAAGAAGCGCAACGAGATCTTCCAGATGGCGGTGCTCGACCCGACGCTCGCGATCCTGGACGAGACGGACTCGGGCCTCGACATCGACGCGCTGCGGATCGTCGCGGCGGGCGTCAACCAGCTCCGCTCGCCCGAGCGCTCGATGATCGTCGTGACCCACTACCAGAGGCTCCTGAACTACACCGTTCCGGACTTCCTCCACGTGCTCGTCGAAGGCCGGATCGTGCGCTCCGGCGGCAAGGAGCTCGCCCTCGAGCTCGAGGAAAAGGGCTACGCATGGCTCGAGAAGGAGCCGCCGGCGGCCGTTCCCGCCGGGAGCGCCTGCTGAACATGGAGGCCGTCGCCGCCGAGAAGGGCTTCCTCCCCCGGTTCCGACCCGTCCCGGGCGAAGCGCGCGCGCTGGCGGACCTGCGCGAACGGGCGTTCGCGCGCTTCGAAGAGCTCGGGTTCCCGACGGCGAAAAACGAGGCCTGGAAGTACACCGGGATCCAGCCGATCACGGGCACCGACTGGAAGCCCGAGCGGCGCGGACTCCGGATCCTCTCGCCCTTGCCTGCCGGCGTCCGCGCGCGGCCTCTCACGGAAGCTCTCCTCGTCGCCGAGCCTCACCTCGCGGACATCGCCGGCTTCCATGACAGCGCCTTCGCGGCCCTGAACACGGCCCTCTTCGACGACGCGGTCGTCCTGGAGATCGAGCGGGGCGCTCACGTCGCCGAGCCGATCACCCTCTTCTTCGGCGGCGAAGCCAACGTCGAGACCGACGATCCGCCCGAGGTCTCGTTCCCCCGGATCCTGATCCTGGCCGGCGCGGGGTCCCAGGCCTCGGTCGTCGAGACGTACGGCGGCGCGGACCGCCGCCTCTCGAACGCCGTGACCGAGATCGCGCTCGACGAAGGCGCGATCCTGGAGCACACCAAGCTCCAGACCGAAAGCGAGGAGACCTTCCACGTGCACACGCTGGCCGCGCGCCTGGCGCGCGACAGCCGGTTCACGTCGCACAACGTCGCGTTCGGCGGGGCCATCGCCCGCACCGACCTCCGCGTCGCTCTCGCGGGAGAGGGCGCCGAGTGCCACCTCTACGGCCTGTATGCCGGCAAGGGGCACCAGCACCTCGACAACCACACGATCATCGACCACGTGAAGCCCCACGGCACCAGCCGCGAGCTCTACAAGGGGATCATGGACGGCGCCTCTCGGGGTGTCTTTCACGGGAAGATCATCGTGCGGCAGGACGCCCAGAAGACGGACGCGATCCAGACGAACAAGAATCTGATCCTCTCGCGCGAGGCGCTGGTCAATTCCACGCCCGCTCTCGAGATCCTCGCCGACGACGTCAAGTGCAAGCACGGCTCGACGACCGGGCAGCTCGACGCCGAGGCGCTCTTCTACTTGCGCTCGCGAGGCATCGGCGAGGCCGACGCCCGGGCGCTGCTGACCTACGCCTTCGCCGCCGACGTGGCCGAGCGGATCACGGTCGCTCCCGTGCGGCGCGCCGTGGAGCGGGAGCTGGGACAGCGGCTGGGCGACCTTGGGGAGATCCGATGAGCACCGCCGCCGTCCGAGAGCCCGTCGCCGCGACCTACGACGTGGCCGTGGTCCGCCGCGATTTTCCGATCCTGTCGACGAAGATCTACGGCAAGCCCCTCGTCTACCTCGACAACGCCGCCTCGGCCCAGAAGCCGCAGGCCGTGATCGAGGCCGAACGGGACGTCTACGAGCGCTGCTACGCCAACATCCACCGCGGCGTCCACTGGCTCTCGGTGCACGCGACCGACGCCTACGACGCCGCCCGGGAAAAGGCGCGGGCGTTCCTGAACGCGAAGGACTGCCAGGAGATCGTGTTCGTCCGCGGGACGACGGAAGCCGTCAACCTCGTCGCGCAGACGTACGGACGCGCCCATGTCGGGCCCGGGGACGAGGTCCTCATCACCGGCCTCGAGCACCACTCGAACATCGTGCCCTGGCAGCTGCTCTGCGGCGAGAAGGGCGCTACCCTCTCGGTCGCCCGCCTCACGGACACCGGCGAGATCAGCCTCGCCTCCTTCGAGAAGCTCCTGAACGCGAAGACGAAGATCGTGTCGGTCGCGCACCTCTCCAACGCCCTGGGCACCGTGCTCCCGATCTCGAAGATCGTGGAGATGGCGCACGCGCGCGGCATTCCGGTCCTCGTGGACGGCGCCCAGGCCGTGCCGAGGATGCCGGTGGATGTTACGGCGCTGGGCTGCGACTTCTACGCCTTCTCCAGCCACAAGATCTACGGCCCGACGGGCGTGGGCGTCCTCTACGGAAGGGCCGAGCTCCTCGAGGAGATGCCTCCCTATCAGGGCGGCGGCGACATGATCCGCTCCGTAACGTTCGAGAAGACGACGTTCAACGCTCTGCCCTACAAGTTCGAGGCCGGCACGCCCAACATCGCGGGAGGCATCGCGTTCGGGGCCGCGCTGGACTACGTGACGCGGCTGGGGCTTCCGGCGATCGCCGCGCACGAGCACGACTTGCTCACCTATGCCACGCAGCAGCTCTCGGCGATCCCGGGGCTGACGATCATCGGGACGGCCCGGGAGAAGGCGGGGGTCCTGTCCTTCGTCCTCGACGGCGTCCACCCGCACGACATCGGGACCGTTCTGGACCACGAAGGCATTGCGATCCGGACCGGCCACCACTGCGCGCAGCCGGTCATGGACCGCTTCGGCGTACCGGCCACGGCGCGGGCGTCGTTCGGCCTCTACAACACGCGCGGCGAGGTCGATGCCCTCGTCGCGGCGATCCACAAAGTCATCGGTATGTTCCGCTGATGTCCGACTTGAGAGACCTCTACCAGGAAGTCATCCTCGACCACAGCAAGCGGCCGCGGAACTTCCACGCAATGCCCGCAGCCGACCGCAAGGCCGAGGGCTACAACCCGCTCTGCGGCGACCGGGAGACCGTCTACCTCGACCTCGAGGGAGACCGGCTCCAGGACGTCAGCTTCCAGGGCACCGGCTGCGCGATCTCGACGGCCTCAGCCTCGATGATGACCGAGAGCGTGAAGGGAAAGACCCGCGCGGAGGCCGAGGCGCTCTTCGACCGGTTTCACGACCTGATCACCGGCAAGGACGGCGGCGGCAACGGCGGCCCCGAGCTGGGCAAGCTCGCCGTCTTCTCGGGCGTGCGCGAGTACCCAGTGCGCGTCAAATGCGCCACGCTGCCCTGGCACACGCTGAAAGCGGCGTTGCAGGGAGACGCGACGCCCGTCTCGACCGAGTCGGAGGGTCCCAACGCCGAATCCGGAGGAGCCTAGGAGCACGCCATGCAGATGCGAAAGGAAGCCACGGTCTCGCGCGACGTTCCTGCCCGCGAGATCCCGAGCGGTACGCCGATCACGTTGAAGGCGGGCGACCCCGTGATCATCACCCAGTCTCTGGGCGGCAGCTACACCGTCATGACGCCGGTCGGCTTTCTGGCGCGGATCGACGGCAAGGACGCCGACGCGATCGGCGAGCCGGTTGTGGCCGCCGACGCCGCCGCCCGGGAGGGCAAGTCTCTCGAAGAGCAGGCGTGGGACGAGCTGCGCACGTGCTTCGACCCGGAGATCCCGGTCAACATCGTGGACCTCGGTCTCGTTTACGGCTGCGCGCTGACGCCGGTCGAGGGTGGAGGCAACAAGATCGACGTCAGGTTCACGTTGACGGCTCCGGGCTGCGGGATGGGCGACGTGCTGCGCGAGGACATCAAGGGCAAGCTCCTCGCCGTGCCGGGCATCACCGAGGCGGACGTCCAAGTGGTGTTCGATCCGCCGTGGGCCATGCAGATGATGTCCGACGCGGCCAAGCTCCAACTCGGGATGATGTGATCGGAGGGCGAACGCGATGAAGCTGACCTCGCAGGAAGAGTACGGGCTGCGCTGCCTGCTCCGCGTCGGGCGCGAGGGGGACGGCGGGAGTCTGACGATCCCCGAGCTCGCCCGCTCGGAGGGCATCTCGGAGTCCAACGTTGCGAAAATGATGCGGATGCTGCGCCGCGGCGGCTTCGTCACCTCGACCCGGGGCCAGTCGGGCGGCTATGCCCTCTCGCGGCCCTCCTCCGAGATCCTCGTGGGCCACGTCCTCGCCGTGCTCGGCGGGCGCCTCTACGAGCCGGCCTTCTGCGATGGCCATTCGGGCCTGGAGCGGCTCTGCACGCACATGCCCGACTGCTCGATCCGCTCCGTCTGGAGGATGGTCCAGCAGGCCGTGGACCAGGTCCTCGGGAAGATCACGCTGAAGGACCTCCTCCGCAGCGAGCCCGAAATGAACGCCTGGCGGGACGGCTCCTCCCCGCAGCTTCCGACCTACTCGCCCCAGGCGTAAGCCGCGGCGGCGGGAACTCCCGGCGCCGCCCGGGGTCTTTCCTCAGAAAGGGAGGGCCCCATGCGACACGCGCTTCGGGCCGAGATCAACGTCACGCCCCTCGTCGACGTCTGCCTGGTCCTTCTGATCATCTTCATGGTCGTCACGCCGCTCTTGAACGGCGTCAAGCTCCCCGAGGCGCCGCAGCCGGAGGCGTGGCCGGCCGAGCCCGCGCGCACCAGGATCACGCTGGTCTTCGGCCCTCCGGTCGCGATCTCCATCGACGACGACCCGAGCCCGCTCTCCGAGCCGGCGTTCGAGGAGCTTCTCAAGGCGCTCCACGCGCAGCGGCCGGGGCGTCAGATCCTGCTTCGAGCGGACCGGCGGCTCTCCTACGGCGAGGTCAAGCGCGTGATGCGCGCGGTTCAGGCGGCGGGCTTCCCGGCGATCGGCCTCGTGGCGGAAAAACCTGCGGGGGTCAGGCCTTGAATCGGAACCGGGGCTCTTCGGGACTCGAGGCGTAAACCTTTGGAGCCCGCGGCCTCAAGCCTCTTCGGCGACCCTGGCCAGGATCCGTGCGGCCTCGCGCCGATGTGCTCGGGCGAGCCCGAGGCTCCGTCGATACTCCTTCCAATCCTTGCGGCGGCGCTCCTGGAGCCCGCTCCAGAGCGTGGCGGCCCGCTCGAGCGAGTGATGGGCGGCATCGAGACGGTGTTGAATCGACTCGCGCAGATGCGAGGGCGCTCGCTCCACGCTCCGCTCGGCGCGGTCCTTCGCCGTCTGGAGGCGCGAGCGCTCGATCACGAGGGGGGGCGTCCGGCGCAGCCGCCGCGCTAGACGGACCGAGGAGAGCGCCCGGATCCACCACTTGCTGGGGTCCCACTGATACCACCGGATTCCGTTGCGGAAGTCGGTCGGGAACCGGTGGTGGAAGTTGTGGTAGCCCTCGCCGTTGGTGACCAGGGCGACCCAGCCGTTGTCGCGGGCCGAGTTCTCCTCGGTGTAGGGCCGCGCGCCGTAAAGGTGCGCGATCGAGTTGACGAAGAACGTCGTGTGGTGGATGACCACGACGCGCAGGAACCCGCCCCAGAGAAGGCCGCCGAGGGGGTCGCCGAACGCCCAGCCGATCGCCGTGGGAATCCCCAGGCCGCCCACGATGCCGATCGCGCTCGCGAAGCGATGCTGATGGCGAACGAGCGGGTTCTTCTGCAGGTCCGGCACGTTGTCGAAGGACCGATCGGGGCGGTCCTTGACGAAGATCCACAGGATGTGGGCCCACCAGCCTCCGCGCCGGATGTTGTAGGGATCCCAGTCGTGGTCCACGTGACGGTGGTGCGTCCGGTGGTCCGAGGCCCAGGCGAGGATCGAGCTCTGCAACGCCATGGCGCCGAAGAACAGGTAGAAGGCCTGGACCACGGGATGGCACTCGTAGCTGCGGTGCGCGAAGAGGCGGTGGTACCCGGCCGTCACCGAGATACCGACGCACGCATAGAGGACGAGGAAGAGGGCCGGCTGCCACCACGAGACGCCGCGGGCCAGCGACCAGGCGGCCGTCCCCGCGACCCCGATGATCGGCGAGGCCACGAAGAAGACGATCCGAAACCAGTCCTTGGGGACGGGAGCGGCCGAACGGTCCCTCATGCCCGCGGCGACGGACGGCGCCGCGACAGCATTTCCATGGATTCTTCGGGCACGTTCACCAGGATCTCCGCGCACTCCCGGGCATGGACAGCGTCGAGAAGCCGGCAGATCTCGGGAACGAGGGCGCCGAGGTCCTCGAGCAAGACGGCGAGGTCGCCGTCCCCGTACGCATAGCGCCGCTCCAGGACATCCTCTTCTCCGCCGGAGACGCGCCGCACGAACACGGCTTCGTGAAGAAAAGGCTCCCGCTTCGACGGCTGCACGCGAATCTTCCAGTCGCTGTTCATGGCACTTCTCCCTGGACCAGTCGTTGTCCGCGCTCTAGTACCGGTTGCGCCGGCCGCCGCCGCCGCCCCCGAACCCACCCCGATTGCCGCTACCCTCGCTCTTCGGCCGCGCCGGCGACACCGTCAGGGAGCGGCCGGAGACCTCCTTGCCGTTCAAGCCCGCAATCGCGGCCTGCGCCTCGGCATCATTTGCGAATTCGACGAAGCCGAAGCCCTTCGAGCGCCCGGTGTCCCGGTCCGTGATCACCGCGACGGACTCCACGGCGCCGTAGGCTCCAAAGAGATCTCGCAGCTCGGTCTCGTTGGCGCTATAGGAGAGGTTGCCGACGTACAGTTTCATGACGATTCCTTTCCGCCTCGAAAAATCCGAAATCTCGGCGACGCCCGAACGCGGGGGAGCGCCGAGGCTCCCTCGCGCCTTCTCGCTTTGTCGTTCGGATTTCTCAGGTCGGGCCTGGATCAGGGCGAGCAAACGAGAACCAGACAAGGATATCACGCCGGTCGGCCCGGGGCCTCTGGTCCATAATTCCGACAGTGCGGATCCTCATGATGGCCGCCGAGGCGGCTCCCCTGGCGCAAGTCGGTGGCCTCGCAGACGTCGTCGGTTCGCTTCCCAAAGCGCTGCGGGCGTTGGGGCATGACGTGCGCGTCGTGCTGCCGGGTTACGGTTCGATCGACTGGCCGCGCTACTCGCCTGAGCTGGCCGCGACGTTTCCCGTTTACACGACGTGGGGCGAGGTCGCGGCCGAGGTCTGGCGAACGGAGGTCGGGGGCACACCGTTCTTCTTGGTGACCGGGCTCCCGATTCCGAAGGACCGCTGGATCTACGGGCGCACGATCCAGGAGGACGGCCCGAAGTTTATTTTCTTTTCCCTCGCCGCGCTCTGGTCCGCCGAGGCTCTCGAATGGACACCGGACGTCGTCCACGCGCACGACTCGCACACCGGAGTGGCAGCCTGGTGGCTCGGCACCGAGGGGCGGGAGAATCCGTTCTTCCGCGACGTCGCCTCCGTGTTCACGATCCACAACCTCCCCTACGCGGGAGAAGGGGCGGGCCGCTTCCTCGGCGAGTACAAGATCCGCCGTTCCGATGCCATCCTCGCGCTGCCCGAGCGCTTCCGGGATTCTCTGATGGGCCTGGGCATCCTCGGCGCCGACATGCTTTCGACCGTCTCGCCGAGCTACGCGCGCGAGATTCGCACGCCCGAGGGC
>JBASRI010000161.1:0-2678 GCA_049273755.1 Thermoanaerobaculia bacterium | reverse complement strand
TCGAAGAGTGAGAGCTTCTCGTCTGCGGAGTGTGTACTCGTCTACACAGCAGGGGTGAACATCCTCTCGAGGACCTGAAAGCCGCTTCGAAATCGAAATAGCGTCAGCTCACAGGGCGAGTGGAGGATCGCGACGAGAGCATCCGAGAACCGCGGTAAGCGTGGTATACGCGGGAGGGAGTTCAAAAGGAGTTCAATGGGCCTTCAAAGGACGCTCCGGTACGCTTCGGGACGCCTGCGGACGGGTCGCAACCCCTTCATCCGGAAGCGTCCCGTAACGTCCCGAAGCACGACCACACCTTGCCAAGGTGGAAGTCGCGGGTTCGATCCCCGTTTCCCGCTCCACAAGTCTATTGTTTTCCGTTACACACCTGCTCCGGCATTTTGAGCTACTCCGGCACGGCATTTCTGAGAGTTCAAACGGGGAGCGGACAATACTCCTGGGAGTAAGTTCCTAGGTGTCCTTCGCGCGGTAAACCTCCCCATGCCTCCTGCGCCGAGCGGCGCCAGGATCTCGTAAGGACCGAGGCGAGTTCCGGCGGAGAGTGTCATCTCGATCGATGATGAGAATCCAGATCACCTCAGTCCCTCGACCAGGTACAGATCCGACAGCAGGCGGTAGTAGGTGTAGGCGTAGGCCCTGCCGTCGCGGGTCACGCGAACGGGGTAGGCAGGTTCGACTCCGATGACGCCTGCAGAATCCTCCGGAAAAAGTTCTTTCCAGAGCACCCGCTCGCCCGTCTTCAGGTCCAGGCGAAAGACGCGAGCCGGAGAGGAGAGCTCAAGACGCTGCTCGATGTAAAGCGAACGGCCATCCGCGCTCCACTGCAACGGAACGTCTCCCTCGACAGCGCCCGGAACCGGCCGCGGCTCGCCACCATCCGTCGGATAGAGCGTGATCTTCCGATCGGGTCCCACCGCGGCAACGAGCTTCCCATCCGGGGAAAGCGCGATTCGGGGGGTAACTCCTTCCGGTGATATCGGACGCGGCTTTCCTCCTTCCAGGCTCTGGAGGAAGAGGCGCGGCAGGCTACGCCCCCGTTCTCCGCCGACGAGGAGAAGCCGCTTGCCATCCGGGAACCAGGACAAAGCGAGGGTGTCCAACCCCTGGCTGTCAATTTCCTTCGGTTCTCCCGTTCCGGTGGGCAAGAGGACGGTCGAGAGGACACTCGGGGCCCCCGGCTTCGGAAGCCAGGAGATGACCCATTTTCCGTCAGGCGAAAGGGCACCGGCGTATCCCTCCCCAAGCCGCACGGGTGCCGAGTCCATCCTCCACAGGCAGACGGCATCGTACGGACCGGTCGGCTCGTTTTCTTCGAGGAACACGATCGTCTTCCCGTCGGGAGAGAGGTCGGCGAGAAACGAAGCTCCGAACCAGGACAGTTCGCGTTCTCGGGTCTCTCCCGGCGCGAGCCACCTGATCGCTTGTCGCGGGTCGCCTCGCGTCAGCAGCACCCGGCCGGATCGTGTGACATCCTGCAGCAGGACATCACCGGGCACACGCGCGATTGCCCGCTGCCTGCCCGAAAGCGTCACGCCCCAGAGCGACCTTGTTCCGGCGGGGCTCGCCGTGAACCACACCTCACCGCCTGACGGGGACCACGCCAACCCATGTACGGACCCGAAGACTTTCGACAGAGCCGTCTTCTTGCCATGGAGATCGACGACTGCAATCGAGCCCCGGTCGTCGTACGGCAGCGGGTGATCGACGAAGGCGATGAGATCTCCCCGGGGTGAGAGGCGCGGGAAGCTCACGTGTCCCGCCGTCTCGTAGAGAACCTTTCCGAGGGGATACTCAAGGCGGCCCTTCCCGGTAACGTCCCGCGCCACGACCAGGCTTCCGTCCGGCCCCCAGTCCACCTGATTGATGTCCTCGGCAATTTCGCGCGGTGTTCCGCCCGTGAGACCCGCCCGAGCGAGTGTGCCGCGGGTGACGCCAAAGTGGGCCGCCCGCCGGTTGAGCTGGATCGCCATCTCGCCCGAGGGGGAAATTGCGAGAAGGTCGGCGCTCGGCAGATCGAGGGGCACCGCATCGGGACTTTCCGGACGCTTGATGTAGATTGCCGGCGCCTTCCCGTCCCAGGCGGCGCTGTAGAGCACCGTTTGCCCATCGGGGGCGAAGCGGGCCGACACGACGGTTCCGCGGCGCCAGGTGAGCCGGTGAAACAACGGGGGCTCCGTCCTGCCGGCGTTTCGCCCGAGCGAGAACGAAACGAGAATGCTCGCGGCGAGAAGTCCCGCTCCGAGAAGGAACGCCCAGAGGCGCATCCCTCGAGTGGCCGCTGCAGCCGCTCGAGCTTCTCCCGAGACCACGACGACCTCGGAGAGATGGTCCCGAATGCTCGCGAGGTCGCGTGCGAGGTCGCGTGTGGTCCCGAAGCGCTCCTCCGGGTCCTTGGCGAGGCACCGCTCGACGATCCAGCGCATGGGCGCCGGCGTTCGCGGGCTGAGCTGCCCGACCGGCTCCGGCTCCTCGCGGATGATCGCGGCAAGCGTCTCGGCCGTCGTCGCGCGCTGGAAGGCGCGCCTGCCCGTCGAGAGCTCGTAGAGGATCGAGCCGAAGGAGAAATGGTCCGAACGGAAGTCCAATGCCTTGCCGCTCGCCTGCTCGGGCGACATGTAGCCGACGGTTCCGAGCACCGTACCCGCTTTCGTCTCGTTCGTCGTGGTGGGCAGGTG
>JBASRI010000141.1:0-2278 GCA_049273755.1 Thermoanaerobaculia bacterium | reverse complement strand
GCTCGACGGTGCCACCCGCCAGCGTGATTTTGTCCGCCTCTTTGTCCCCGCCGTCCGACACGAAGAGACAGTCGCGCACCCACCCCGGCGCAAGCGCCGGCAGCGCGCCGCCGTCGAAGACGAGGCGCACGGCATCGCCGCCTTTCATGATCACGTACCGGTCGTCGGCCGCCGTCAGCAGCTCACGAACGTCCCCGAAGCGCGTGTACAGGCCGGACATGTCGGCCCAGCGGGCCGCGTTCGAGACGTCGTCGTGGACGAAGACCTGCGGCCCGTCGGGCGTCTCGCGCGTCATGCGCGAGAAGCCCCGGAAGAAGAGCTCGGCCGAGGCCAGCGGAAGCGGCGTTATCCGGAGCGGCGCGGGCTCCTCGTCCACGGTGTAGACGATCCGGTCCCAGAAGATCGCGAGGTTCGTCCGGATCCGCACGCGCGGGTCGGAGCGGTCGAGGACCTCCGAGAGATCCACGGGCATCGCCTTGGTCTTGCCCGCGGGATACCCCATGGACGCAAGGGCCGTCTTCCAGCCGCCTTTCCCGTCCGGGATCTCGAGGACCGGGGGCTGAGCCGCGAGGTCCCGCCGCTGCGACAGCGAGACGTTGATGGACGTGTCGGCGTAGAGGATCCAGCCGGTCAGGTAGAGCACGACGCGGCGGGCCCCGCGCGCCTCCGGCAGCTCCAGCACGAGGTCGTGCGGCTCGACGATCCCCTGGTACCGCGTGGGCGCGAACCCGGAGAGGTGCGCGCCGTCCTGCGCTGCGATCTCCGCGGTGCGGTCGCGCCCCTCGCCGTCGACCGCGCGCGGGGTCAGCGGCCGCGACACGGTGAAAAGTTTTTTCTCCGGAAAAGGCGGCGGCACCATTTTCTCGTCGGGCACGATCGAGATCCCCGCCGGGTGATCGAGGGCCCGCAGCTCGGCCAGATCGAAGTACGCCGTCTCCCAGAGCTCCTCGGTGAAATCGAGCGTGAGCCGGCCGTCCGAGGGGGCGAGCATGCGGCCCGGCACCACCAGCCACTCGCGCGTGTCCGCCGGCGCCTGGTGCACGCCGTCGTAAAGAAGGCCCGCGGGGGCGCGCCCCAGGACATCGCTGACGAAGTGCCAGTGCGCCCCGTCGAAGGCGTAGAGGAAGGGGCAGGAGCCCTTCAGCTGCTGCACCTCGCGGAGCACGGTCCGGGTCGGCGGATCCAGCGCATTCTGGGGAACCCCGTTGGTCCAGACGACCCTCAGGACGTCGACTCTCCGCCGTGGACCCAGGCCCAGGTGTGTGACGGGCCGCGACGCCGTCCGGTAGACGTAGAGGTCCTGCGCCTTGGCCTCGATCTCCGAGCCGAAACCGAGGCGATTGACCTTGGCCGACCCGGTCGGAAGGCCCTCGAGCACGACATCGATCCAGCCGTTGGCGTTGCCTCCTCGGTTCTCGTAGACAACGGCGCCGCCGGCCGGCGTGACGAGAACGAGGTCCAGATCCCCGTCGCGATCGAAGTCCACGGCTTCAGCGTCGCGCGCGGGCGGGAAGGAGCCGACCGGAGCCGGCGCGAAGTTCCCCGCGCCGTCGTTGCGCCACAACGTCGAGGCGCCCTCGGGGTTGGCGAGGAAGAGATCGAGAGATCCGTCGTTGTCGTAGTCGAAGAGGAGCGGTATCGCGCCGGGACCGATCGCCTTCGGGGCCCCGAACGTTCCGTCGCCCCGGTTGAGGGCGCGAAAGGCCTGGCCGTCCGCCGTCCACACCAGGTCCACGCGTCCGTCGCCGTCCAGGTCGCCGGCGACCGCGGCGCGGGGACTCCCGGTCTTCGGAAGTCCGGCGCTCTTCGGAGCGAACCGTCCCCCGCGCCGGTTGTCGAGGAGGACGAACCCCTGGCCGTCTGTCAGCAACAGCAGGTCGATGTCGCCGTCGCGGTCGAAGTCGGCGGTGACGGCGGCCTGCGAACCCACGCCCTTCGGGAGACCGGCGGCTTCGGTGACGTCGGTCCAGGTCCCGTCCAGGTTGTTGCGCAGAAGGTGGTCGCCGGAAGGGCTGGATATGTAGAGGTCCAGGTCTCCGTCCGCATCCATGTCGAACGCGGCGACGCGCTCCCCGCCCGGCAGGGCGATCTTGCGGTACGCCTCGCCGTCGCGGACCCAGAGCGCGCCCGGCGTGACCAGGTCGAGCTCCCCGGAGTTGGTCACGTCGGCCACGACGAGGTCCGAGGACCCCGCCGCCGCGATCGGCGCGCCGACGCGAAAGGCGCGGCCCTGCGCCGAGGCGATGCGCAGTCCCGCGGGACCCGCGAACGCCAGATC
>JBASRI010000320.1:0-2178 GCA_049273755.1 Thermoanaerobaculia bacterium | reverse complement strand
CGCGGGCGATGCTCGACGTCGTGTCGGGGGCCCTCGTCCCCGACGCCGTCGTGCTGGTCGAGGGCGACCGGATCACCGCGGCGGGGTCGAAGATTTCCGCACCGGCCGGCTACGAAGTCATCGACCTCGGCGACGTGACCCTTCTGCCGGGGCTGATCGACTGCCACACGCATGTCACGACGACGTACGAGTACCTCCTCTACGGGGGCCCCATGCAGGACGCGGTGACCGCGTTCTCCCGCGCGAAGAAGACACTCGACGCGGGGTTCACGACGGTGCGCGACCTCTGGGCCAAAGACTACACGGATGTCGCGCTGCGCGACGCGATCAATCGCGGAGAGATCGCGGGTCCGCGCATGCAGGTCGCCACGCTCGCGATCGGCTCGACCGGCGGCCACAACGAGGACGTCGAGGGACTCTCGCCGACGATCACGGTAGGGGGCGCTTCGGGGATCGCGGACGGCGTGGACGGGGTGCGCAAGCTGGTGCGCACCGAGATCAAGTACGGGGCCGACGTCATCAAGATCATGGCGACGGAAGGGGGCGGCGAGGGCCACAACGTCGCCAACGAGACGCAGTTCACCCTCGAGGAGATGAAAGCCATCGTGGACGAGGCGCACCGGTACGGCAGGAAGGTCGCGGCGCACGCCCACGGCACCGACGGGATCAAGACGGCGGTGAAGGCGGGCGTCGACTCGATCGAGCACGGCACCCTTCTCGATGACGAGGGCGTGCGGCTGATGAAAGAGCATGGGACCTGGCTCGTCCCGACCGGGGCAATCTGGGTCGAGGAAAGCGAGTCGGAGGAGAAGGACGCGCCGGCCTGGCGCAAGGAGCGCGAGGCGATCTTCCGCAAGGGGAGCCCCGAGAGCTTCCGCAAGGCGCTCCACGCGGGGATCCGGATCGCGATGGGGTCGGACTCGTCCGTCCTGCCGCACGGGGAGAATGCGAAGGAGATCGTGTGGATGGCGAAGAGTGGCATGACGCCGCTTCAGGCGTTGCGCGCCTCCACGATCGACGCGGCGGAGCTGCTGGGCTGGAAGGACCGGATCGGCTCGATCACACCCGGCAAGCTGGCCGACCTCGTCGCCGTGCGGGGCAATCCTCTGGAGGACATCACCGCCGTCCGGCGCGTGGTCTTCGTGATGAAGGACGGCGTGGTCTACAAAGCCGACGCCGGAGGCGCTCCGTCGAAATAGAGGGTGGCCCATGCTGGAGCTTCGACCCAACTGCGAATGCTGCGATCGGGATCTTCCGCCCGAGTCCCCGGACGCGATGATCTGCACCTTCGAGTGTACGTTCTGCCGCGCCTGCGTTTCGAAGCGGCTCGGCGGCACTTGCCCGAATTGCGGGGGCGGCTTCTCGCCGCGGCCCATCCGGCCGGCCGGGCTGCTTTCGAAGTATCCCGCGTCGGTGACGCGGATTCGCCGGTCGGCGGCGTGCAGCTCGGAGGCGGCCCCGTGATCCAGGGCCTGCGCACCGTCATCTACAAGGTCCCGGACCTCGAGAAGGCAAAGGCCTGGTACACCCGCGTCCTCGGCATCGATCCGTACTTCGCCGAGCCCTTCTACGTCGGTTATCAGGTGGGCGGCTTCGAGCTGGGCCTGGACCCGGACATGGGAGGCGCGCAGCCCTCGGCCGGCGTCGTCGCGTACTGGGCCGTGGCCGACGCCGCGGCGGCCCATCGCCGGCTGCTCGAGCTGGGCGCCGCCCCTCACGAGGACGTCCGGGACGTCGGCGAGGGAATCCGGGTGTGTGCGGTGCGGGACCCATTCGGGAACGTGCTCGGCATCATCGAGAATCCGCGGTTCTCGCTCGCGAACGTCCGGTAGGGTGTGCGGCTGCGGGTGGCGGCGGCGCGGGACGTGGCGGGGATCGCGGCGTTGATCCCGGTGTCGGCGCGGGAGCTGTCGAAGGGCTTCTACACGGAGGAGCAGACGGAGAGCGCGATCCGGTTCGTGTTCGGGCCCGACCGGCGCCTGATCGAGGACGGGACGTACTACGTGGCCGAAGAAGAGCAGGAGCTGGCGGGATGCGGCGGCTGGAGCAAGCGGCGCACGCTGTTCGGCGGAGACCAGATGAAGTCGGCGGACGATCCCCTGCTCGACCCGGCCACCGAGGCCGCGCGGATCCGCGCGTTCTTCGTGCATCCGCGCTTCGCGCGGCGGGGTGTGGGCT
>JBASRI010000112.1:0-1503 GCA_049273755.1 Thermoanaerobaculia bacterium | reverse complement strand
GTCCTGACGATTCCGGAGCGCGTCGTGATCTTCGAGGACGGCGGCAAGAAGACGTTCGTGGAGCTGCCGGCCGGGAAGCCCAAGGATCCTCCGAAGAAGACGGCCGTGAAGCTCGGGATCTCCGACGGCCTGAACGTCGAAGTCGCAGAGGGCCTCGCGCTCGGCGCCAAGGTCCTGGAGCGGCCGCCCAAGAAGCTGACGTCCGCGGTCGACTAGTCCGGAACCGACCGATGCTCTCGCTGCGCGACGCCCTGCGCCAGATGTGGCGAGACGTGCGAAGCCAGAAGCTCCGCACGTTCCTGACGATGTTCGGGATCGTCTGGGGCACCGTATCCGTCAGCCTGTTGCTCGCGTTCGGCAAGGGTCTGCAGCGCCAGATGATCCTGAACAGCTCCGGCATCGGTGACGCGATCTGCATCGCGTGGCCCGGGCTGACCTCGGTCCCGTTCGAAGGACTCGGCAAGGGCCGCAAGATCCGCCTGAACGAGGATGACCTCGAGGCCATCCGCCGAGAAGCCCGGGGCGTGAACCTGATCTCGAGCGAATATTCCAAGACGCTCAAGCTCAACTACGGCGCCAAGACCATCGCCATCGACATCTCCGGCGTCTCGCCCGAGTTCGGGCCGATGCGCAATTTGA
Organism: Thermoanaerobaculia bacterium; assembly: GCA_049273755.1. Classification (GTDB taxonomy): domain Bacteria; phylum Acidobacteriota; class Thermoanaerobaculia; order UBA5066; family Gp7-AA6; genus DAHUXD01. The sequence continues at coordinate 864 of JBASRI010000112.1, read as the reverse complement.
ACCCGCAGAAGGGCGGCCGGTTCGTCAATCCGAGCGACATGTCCGAGCAACGCCGCGTCCTCTTCCTCGGCAACAAGATGGCCGAGGACATCTTCGGCAAGGACGTCGATCCCGTCGGCAAGACGGTGATGCTGGGCGGCTCGCCGTTCCTTCTGGTCGGCATCCTCGAAGGCAAGGTCCAGAACTCGAGCTACAGCGGCCGGGACAATCAAAAGGGTTTCATCCCGGGGACGACCTACCGGGCGATCACCGGCGAAAAGTGGGTCGACAACCTGATCTATCAGGCCAAGATCGTCGGTCGTACCGAGCAGGTCACCGACGACGTGCGCCGCGTCATCGCGCAGCGGCAGCGCTTCAACCCCGACGACAAGGAAGCGTTTTCCGTGTGGGACACCACCGAGAACCTCAAGTTCTTCGCCACTTTCTTCCTGTCGTTCCGCCTCTTCCTCGGGATCATCGGCTCTTTCACGCTCATCGTCGGCGGCATCGGGGTCTCCAACATCATGAACGTCGTCGTCGAAGAGCGCTCCAAGGAGATCGGCATCAAGATGGCGCTCGGCGCGCGCGACCACTGGCTCCTGCGCCAGTTGCTGATGGAGACGCTGCTCATCACGGGACTGGGCGGCGCCCTCGGTTTCCTCATCTCTTTCACCGTGTGCGCCGTCTTTCCCAAGTTCGGCGTGACGGAGTTCGTCGGCGATCCGGACCTCTCGCTCTCGGTCGCCGCCCTCACGGCCGCGATTCTGGGCGTCACCGGCCTGATCGCGGGCTACTTCCCGGCGCGCGACGCCTCGCGCCTGGATCCCGTCGTGGCGATGAAGCTGTGAGGCCCTTCTGATGAGTGATCCATCGGTCGGTCAGGGT
>JBASRI010000109.1:0-3442 GCA_049273755.1 Thermoanaerobaculia bacterium | reverse complement strand
CTCGTCGAAGAACTGAATCCGGAGCGAGATCTCTCGCGAGCGCCTGTCTTTCAGGTGTTCTTCAACATGCTGAATCTGGAAGCCCCTCGAGTGCGACTGGGGGGTGTCACGGCTGAACCGATCGAGGTTCCGGCGGTGGCGTCCCTCTTCGACCTGACGCTCTACGCGGCGGAGGTGGAAAACGGCCTTCGTTTCTCGGCCGTCTACAACCCCGACCTGTTCGAGGCTGCGTACGTGTCGGAGATGCTGCGACAGTTCGCGAGCCTGCTCGAGCAGATCGCGATAGCGCCACAAATGCCGATTCGCTCTTACTCTCTGGTGACCGCGTCCGCCAGGCGCCTACTGCCGGATCCGGCGGTCCCCATGCATGAGCCTGAGATGGGAATCGCGGCGGACGACTTTCTCTCGTGGGCGGAGCGGACGGTTTCGGCAACTGCCGTCGCCGAGGAGGGTCGTCTCTGGACCTACGGAGATCTTGCGGAGCGCTCCCGGGCCATCGCCGAAAGCCTTCTGAGCCAGGGGCTGACGCCGGGAGACGTCGTGGGTGTCGCGGGACAACGCAGCTTCGGCCTGGTCGCCAGCATGCTCGGAGTGCTGAGAAGCGGGGGAGTGCTGTTGACGCTCGATGAGGCTCTGCCGGCCGAGCGCCGGAAGTTGATGCTCTCGGAAGCGCACGCTCGGCGTGTCCTGCACGTGGGCCCATCGGCGGAAAACTTCGAGACGAGTGGCCTGGGGTTTCTGCCGGTGATGGCCGTCGATGAGGACGGCATTCTCATGTCGGGAGAGAGGCTCGCCCCGCCCGTGCACCTTCCTCGGGTATCCTCGAACGACCCGGCCTACGTTTTCTTCACCTCGGGCACGAGCGCCGTGCCCAAGGCGGTGCTCGGATCTCACAAAGGACTGGCGCATTTCCTTCGATGGCAGCGGGACACGTTCGGGGTCAGCCCGGGCGACCGTTGCTCTCTGTTGACCGGTCTCTCGTTCGACGTCGTCTTGAGAGACGTGTTTCTGCCGTTGACCAGCGGAGCGAGCGTGCACGTGCCCGACCGCTTCGAAGAGACGGGGTCGAGCCGGATCGTGTCGTGGCTCGACCGCGAAGGGATCACGATCCTCCACACCGTTCCGTCGGTGGCGCAGTCATGGTTGGCCGATGCGACGATTGACGCGCGCCTCGCGCGGCTCCGCCTCGTATTTTTCGCTGGGGAACCATTGACCGATGTGCTGGTCCGGCGCTGGGTCTCGGCATTTCCGGAGGCCGGTCGCATCATCAACCTCTACGGCCCGACGGAGACCACGCTGGCCAAGTGCTTCTTCGTCGTTCCGAGGGACCCTCCGGCGGGAATTCAGTCGGTGGGCCGTCCGCTCCCCGACACACAGGCGCTGGTCTTGACGGAGGGGGCGCAACTCTGCGGAATCGGAGAGGTGGGAGAGATCGTCCTTCGGACGCCGTTTCGGAGCCTCGGTTATCTCAACGCGCATCGCGACCAGCAGGATCGGTTCATTCCGAACCCGTTTCGAATCCATGAAGACGACACGCTGTACCGGACCGGTGACCGCGGTCGTTACCGCCTCGACGGCTCGCTGGCGATCCTCGGGCGATTTGACGATCAGGTCAAGATTCGCGGTGTCCGGGTGGAGCCCGCGGAAGTTGCGGCGGTCCTGTCGGCACATCGCCTTGTCGCCAGCTGCGCCGTGGTCCCGCGAACGACCGATCAGGGGGAGACCGCGCTGGTCGCCTACGTCGTGAGTCCGCACAAGGAGCTCGACACGGCGGCGGAGCTGCGGACGCATCTGTCGGGGCGTCTTCCCGCGGTGATGTTGCCTTCCGCGTTCGTCTTCTTGAGGGCGTTGCCGCTGACCCCAAACGGCAAGCTGGATCGGCCAGCGCTTCCGGCGCCCGAGAGCGCCCCAGAGGGCCGCGGCGAACCCTTCGAACTGCCCCGGACTCCGGTGGAAGAAGTCATCGCGAGCATCTGGGCCGCGGTCCTCGGCGTGGAGCGGGTCGGAATCCACGACGACTTCTTCGAGCTCGGGGGGCACTCGCTCAAGGCCACACAGGTCATGTCCCGGGTGAGTCAGGCGTTCGGGCTCGAGCTGCGGATCCGAATGCTGTTCGAAAACCCGACCCTCGCTACGCTCTCCTCGGCGGTCAAGAGTTCGTTGCTCGACGAGGCTTCTCAACCGGAGAGACGGACCGAGGGATTGAGCGAGCGTCCGTCGAGAGTCGCCGCGGCTCAGGGAACGATCCAGCGAAGACGGATCCTGGACGCGGGGCGGGTCTCCTCGTCGCCCGACAAGGTCTGCCGCCGCCCGGATCCGCGCGCGCCGATCCCTCTTTCGTTTGCCCAGCAGCGTCTTTGGTTTTTGGACAGGCTGGACCCGGGCTTGCCCTTCTATAACATCCGTCTGGCCTTCCGTGTGCGGGGGTCGCTCGACGTGGAGGCGCTCGGGCAGGCTCTGGGCACGATCCAGGAACGCCACGAGGTCTTGCGCAGCGTCTTCGTATTGGCCGACGGCAACCCCGTGCAGGTCGTGGACCCGCCTCGGGCGTCATCCCTCTCGGTCGTCGATCTCGTCGCCTTGGCGCCAGCCGCTCGAGAGGCGGAGGCCCGTCGCCTTGCGCAGGAGGAATCGCAGAGGCCTTTCGATCTGGCCCGGGGGCCGTTGCTGCGGGCGATGCTGCTGCGGTTGGCCGAGCAGGAGCATGTTCTGTTCGTCACCGTTCACCACGCCGTTTTCGATGGGTGGTCTGTCGAGATCTTCGAGCGGGAGCTTGCCGTGCTCTACGAGGCCTACCACGAGGGACGGCCGTCGCCGTTACCGGCGCTGCCGATCCAGTACGCGGACTTCGCTGTCTGGCAGCGGGAGTGGTTGAGCGGGAAGATCCTGGAGGAGCAGTTTTCCTATTGGAAGCGGCAGCTCGAAGGCGCTCCTGCCGTCCTGGAGCTGCCCGCCAGCAACTTGCGTCCGGCGAGGCAGAGCTTCCGGGGGGCGACGGAGACCGTTTCGATCTCACAGGAGCTGGCCGATGCGATCCGGTTGCTGGGTCAGCGAGAGGGCGCGACGCTCTTCATGACGCTGCTCGCCGCCTTCAAGGTCCTGCTCCTGCGTCATTCGGGACAAGAGTACATCGTGGTGGGTTCTCCCGTGGCCGGGCGCAATCGCAGCGAGATCGAGGGACTGATCGGCTTCTTCGTCAACACGCTGGTCTTGAGGACCGATCTGTCAGGCGACCCTACGTTTCGGGAGCTGCTCGGACGCGTGCGCGAGGTCGCCATCGAGGCCTACGCCCACCAGGACCTCCCCTTCGAGAAACTCGTCGAAGAACTGAATCCGGAGCGAGATCTCTCGCGAGCGCCTGTCTTTCAGGTGTTCTTCAACATGCTGAATCTGGAAGCCCCTCGAGTGCGACTGGGGGGTGTCACGGCTGAACCGATCGAGG